>NZ_CAJYDP010000005.1:0-238084 GCF_913757945.1 Methanoculleus sp. 10
CGTGCCTTATCCGTATCGCCGGCACCGGTGTAGAGGGCATAAGCCTCGGCAAAACGTTCTTCAGCGATCCGGTAGCTGGCGTTCGCGTATGCGGCCACCCCCCGGGCATACGCCTCGTCGGCCGGTGAGGCAGAGGGCGCACCGGGTATGTTCTCTTCTGTTGTGGCAGCGCATCCCGCCGTAAAGAGGAGAAGGAAGGCGGATACAACCAGAAGCGCGGTGACTGTGCGGTAATTCATAGAAGAGAAGAAAACGTGAGTACCGATAACCCTTTCTCTTTTTTCCGGAGGCTTTCGCCAGGTCTTTGAGGATTTTCTCACGATATCTCACCCAGCCGGGCCGGCGCCAGTCCGGCAGCCGTTTCAGATCCCACCGGGCGAGGCGGCCGCTCCCTGGCCCTGCGCCCCGATGGGGGCGGTGGGAACCCCTTAATCCTGAGAGGAGATCCGCCCCCCCACCCGACGGGCAGGATCATCGTACATGAACGAGATCATACCAGAATTATCGGCTAAATCGTATTTCAGGCGGGGACAACGGATGGTATGCGGTCAACTGCAACGTCGACGGAGCACAGGTCTACTTCGAGAACCAGTACCAGGGGGAGATCCAGGGCGGCGTGCTATACGTCCCGGTCTACACCACGGGAACTCCTTATAAGACCTACCGCGTCGAGAAGGGCGGGTATGTCGCCCACCACGGGAGTATCAACTCGGTCCCCGGTAAGGGCGAGGTCTTCGACCTCTACGCGACCTTGAACCCGGTCCAGACCCCTGCACCGATCGGCGGAGATGTCGGCTGGTACACCGTCCACGCCAACGTCGACGGCGCAACAGTGATGTTCGATAACGAAGTCGAGGGCACTATCAGCAAAGGCGTCCTCTCGGTGCAGGTCTACACGACCGGTACCCCGTATAAGACCTACACCCTGACAAAGGACGGGTACACGGCCTATACGGGCTCGATCGACCGGTACCCCGGCAAGGGCGAGACGATCGACCTGTACGTGACGATGAACCCGGCGCCGGCTCCCACCCCGAAGTCGCCGCTCTCCCCGGTTCTCGCCGGCTGCGCCCTGCTGATCGTCGGGCTGCTGCTGGCTGCGGGAAGAAAGAACAACTAACCTCTCTCACTCTTTTTTGCGGCAGTTATCGCCCTGGATCGGGGGAATGGAGCCCCGTTATCCAGCCGATCCGGGATTTCCGGCATCCGGCCACCCAAAATTCCCACAGAGCACGACGTATGTCCCCCTACTCCCGCATGCCCGCCGCCGTGGATTAGCGATGGATACCGTCAATCAGGATGCAGGGGAGCGGCGGAGGTTCATCTCCACCGCGTTCGGGTCCGAGGAATGAGGGCGCTTGCGGTAGCGGACTCACCCTGGCGACTCCTCCTCATATCCGGGGGAGCAACCGCGCAAGACCCATTCGACGCGAAACGCCACGGCACATTCCTGCCGCTAAAAAGAATCCGGAGGTGGAGCCACCGTCAGGCAGCCCCGGCCGGCCCCTCCGTCTCTATGGATACCCTGTGGCGGTCAAGCACCAGCCCGGCCAGCAGCACGATAGCCGAGAGGGGAAGAGCGATGACGAGAGGATCCACGGCCTGCCACGGCATGGGGAGGATCGCCGGCACCCCGAAGAGGAGGTTTGACAGCCCCATCGGTTCCGACTCCTTGATGTGGACAAATGCGGTCCATATGAACCAGGCGGCCGCTCCGGCGACCAGGCTCAGCTTTGCAGCGCGGAGCGACGGCCTATTGCTGTACATCGCATGGGCATAGGCAGGCAGGAACGCCGATGCGCAGAGGCCCATGAACATCGCCGTCGCCCGCGCGATGATGCTGCCGGGCATGACGAAGGCCAGGATGACGCTTACAATGATCATGACGACGGTCGCGACCCGGATCCGTCCCATCGACCTCTTCTGAGCACCGGCACGCTGCAGAACATCGAACCCGAGCGATGTTCCCATGACGTGGAAGAGCGAACTGAGCGTGGACATCGCGGCGGCAAGGAGCGCCAGCATGAAGATGACGATGAAGAGGTCCGGCATCGACGCGTTGATGAAGTTGGGTATGATCGTGTCGATGTTGCCGTCGGTGGCGGCTGCGAGAGCGATCACTCCTTCTGTCTGGTAGAAGTATACGTTCGTGAGCGCGCCGACCGTGAAGGCGACCCCGGTCATCATGAGGATGAACGGCCCGCCGACGAGGACCGCACGGTTCAGCGACCGGTTGTCCCTGACGGTCATGAACCGGACGACGAGTTGAGGCTGCGCCAGCACCCCGATGCCCACCCCGAGAACGAGCGTCGTCACCATGGTGAGCCAGATGGATGATCCGAGCGCCGGCATAGAGGCCCACCCGGTCATCCCTCCGGCGGCAAGCCCCTGCGGGACGAGATTCGACATCGCATCAAGGGCGCTGTTTGCCTCGACAATGCCGCCGAGGGAGACGTAGGTGAGCACGAGAAGGATGGTCATGCCGACGAGCATGATCCCGCCCTGCAGCGCATCCGTGTACATGACGGCGATGAGCCCGCCCAGTACAACGTAGAGGGCGACGATCGCGGCGAACGCGATGAGCGAAGTGGTGTACGGGACCTGCAGCGTGCTCGTGATGAACTGGGCCCCACCGATCAGGATCGCCGCCGTATACAGCGGCATGGCGATGACGATGACGATCCCTGCGGCGTACTGCATGAACGGCGACCGATAACACTTCCCCATCAGGTCCGGGAAGGTTACGGCACGGAGTCTGCTCCCGATACTGCGGGTCCGTTTTCCGAAAAAGACGAACGCGATGAATATGCCAAGCCCGATATTCAGGACGGTCAGCCAGATCATTCCCATCCCGAGCTGCGCCGCAACCCCGCCGAAACCGATGATGGCCGATGTGCTGATGAACGTTGCACCGTAGGAGAGGGCAAGAACGACGGGGTGGACCTGCCTGCCGGCAACCAAGTAGTCGTCATCGCCTTTTGTCCGGCGGTAGCCGATATAGCCGAGCGCTATGGTGGCGATGAGATACACCAGCGTTACTGCGACGAAGATGCCTGTATTAACTGCCATCCCGTTGCTCCTGTGTGCCGCGATTCCAGTTCAATAAGCCGTACACTACGCATGCGAGCGTGAATCCGAGCGCAAGCAGATATCCGACCCAGATAGAGGGATCACTGATTCCAAACATAACAGATCACCTGCCGGTAACGGAAAAAACCGTTACATTACACGGGAACTGGCAAATCGGCCGGTTCCCTAACTAAATATAAAGAAGAATACGTTCTGCACGTGCGTGCAACGGTAGGACTCTCTGCCGTTACCAATCATCGAGTACCTAAGCACTCTTCTATGAATTCTCTTTATTTAAATCTTTCTATTCTTTCTTTCCCGTTCTGGGAGGAGACAGCGCCGTAGCCGGATATCTCCCCGGATATGAGCCTGATCGGAATGCGTGCCCCGGTAACGGCGGATTGCCCCCTGCACGGGCCGCCATGGTAGCCGTCTTCGAGCGGGAGATGTCTGCGGCGGGTTATCCGTCGGGAGCGATTACGAGCAGTGGGAGCGCACGTTCCGGCCAGAAGCCGATCTTCCGGGCCGTGTCCGACGATACCTGCGGCGACCTCATCCGGATCCAGCAGGTCTGGCAACCCGGCAAGGGCCACCGGTATGTTTATATGCGCCGGGTCGCCCTAGGAGCGCTCCCGAGGGGTGACAGACCAATGGTGGAAACCCAGCAGATTGAACCCGGAAAGCAGGAGATCATCCTCGCGCAGGTCTTCGACGCGCCGCGTGAACTTGTATGGAGGGCGTGTACGGATCCGGATCTGGTATCGCAGTGGTGGGGGCCAAGGAACCTCAAGACTACAGTCGAGAAGATGGACGCGAGACCGGGCGGCCTGTGGCGCATCGTCCAGCGTGATGCCGAGGGCAACGAGTACGCGTTTCATGGCGTTTTCCACGAGGTTACAGAGCCCGAGCGGCTTATCTACACCTTCGAGTACGAAGGCATGCCGGGCCATGTCCTGCTTGAGATGGATACGTTCGACGACCTCGAAGACAGGACGAGGATGACGACTCATCTGGTCTTCCAGTCGGTCGAGGACCGCGATGCGATGCTCCAGCAGTCCGGGATGAGGGAGGAGATGGAAGAGACCATGGACCTTCTCGCGGAACTCCTGGCATCACAGAGATCTGCGGCGCCGGCACGGTAACCCGGAGCAGCCGCTCCTGCCGGTTCGCCGCTGTGTGCGGCTCTATCCTGCAGGGGCCACAGGCTCTCCATGAGCGGCTCCACGTCAGACCGTGCGCGATAGGCGCCGTGCAGGATGACGCGCTCCCGGTGGCGGGGCGATGCACAACCGGCGCTTGGATAATCGTTCTCCGCGGTGCAGCGCACGAGGAATTCCTATCCGGCCAGGGCCGGTTGAACCTCCCCGGAAGGTTGAGCCCTGAACACCCGCCGGCCGTCCCAAAGATCGCCGCCGATGTTCTTTCTCCCGGTCCTCGCTCTTCTGTTCCCGCTGCTCGGCCGGATGCCGCTCCCCGGACCGGTGCACCTTCCCGTGAGTTCGCTCACGGCCGTCTGTTCACCGTACCCGTTCTCCATGTGTCGCAAAAGGTGTGGCCGAACGCGACCGATGCGCATAACTTGCGGGCGGGTACGATGCACTGCAGGGACATACGCGCGGGGCTGACGGTATAGCCCCGTTATGGGAGAGAGGGAAGAAAGAATGGAACTGCACCTCGTCCGGGATTTTGGAACCGGCGATATCGAGACGATCGAGATATCGCCTGCGGTCCTGGAGATCGAAGTTGAACCCCGTATGGCCGGGGAGGCTGACCGGATACTCATGGTCCATTCGGTCCCGGGGAGGTTTGCCTACATAACAGGACCGTATCCCGGCCGATTTTGTGTCGAGATAGGCGAGTCCGGCGACCTCGACCGCATCGGCGAGGCCCTCCTGGAGATTACGGAACTCTCGGGCGGCAGCCCGCCCCCCTACGCCGTCAGGGACCTCTACCGGCGGCGGGAGGAGACGATCGTGAGGAAGGAGACCGATACCATCGAGGACGAGATCGCGCTGGGGCTCTACGACGACGAAGACCTGTGATCGCCCTGCTGTCCCACCTCCCGCCGCGTTCCCCGGTGCACGGGACGGTGTTTCCGGACACCGGAGAAGCCGCCGATCCGGGAGGTAATCCGGGACCATGCGCGCTGGGTCCCCTCCCTGACGACCACGCTCTTTGTGAACTTGTATCAAAAATCGAAGCGCCCCGGCCGGGATTCGAACCCGGGTCGAAAGCTCCGGAGGCTTTCAGGATATCCACTACCCTACCGAGACTGCCATATGATGTTGTCCTGTATGGTATAAAAGGTCAGCGGAGGGGAGGGCTTGACGCTCTCCGCGACTCGTAGAGATGCCATATCTTGCACGCCCCCTCGTGGCTGACCATGCAGGGGCCGACGGGGGTGCGCGGGGTGCAGGCCTTCCCGAAGAGCCGGCAGTCGGATGGCCGGGCGACGCCGCGCAGCACTTTGTCGCAGATGCAGGCCGAGTGCTTGTCCACGTGCCGGATAGCGACGTCGTGCTTCTTCTGCGCGTCGTAGCCCTCGAACTCCTGCTTCAGGCGGAGGCCCGACGCCGGTATCACGGGAAAGCCGCGCCACTCGACATCGAAAGGTTCAAAGACCTCATACATGAGGCGTTTCGCCTTGACGTTCCCCTCCCGGGAGACCGCGCGCGGGTAGGCGTTCTCCACCCGGCAAATCCCCTCGCGGACCTGCCGCACCGCCATGAGGAGGCCGAGGAGGATGTCCTCCGGCTCGAACCCCGCGACGACCTGCGGGACTCCGAACCGCTCGTACTCCTCGTAGCCCATGACGGTGCAGACATGCCCCGGGAGGATGAACCCCTCAAGCGCCGCCTCTCCCCGGGCGAGGAGCCACGCCATCGCCGGCGGGACGAGCCGGTGGCAGGAGAGGATCGAGAAGTTCTCCGGCGGACGGGAGAGGATCGTGGCGGCGACCGTCGGCGCGGTGGTCTCAAACCCGACCGATATGAAGACGACCTCCCGGTCGGGCTCCCGCTTCGCGATCTCCACCGCCTTGTGGACGCCCTGCACCACCCTGACGTCCCCGCCGCTCGATTCGAGCGATCCCGTCGACCCCGGGACGCGCAGCAGGTCGCCGTAGGTGGCGACGGTGCAACCCCGCTCCACAAGGTCGAGCGCGGCATCGATCTCGCCCTGCGGCGTGATGCAGACCGGGCAGCCCGGCCCCATCACGATCCTGAGGCCTTCCGGAAGGACGCTCCGGAGCCCGGCGCGGGCGATCGCCGCCTCGTGGGTGCCGCAGATGTGCATGAGCGTTATGTCCCGGTCGACGAGAGCGGAAAGCGTCGTGAGTATATCCTTACCAACCGCCATGGATCCTCATACATATCTTTCGCCGGTACGGCATATTCGTGCCGGTAGCGGAAACGGGCCGGGTTCAGGCCGCCCGGTAGAATACGCCCCTCTGCTCCCGTACGGACTTGACCGCCCCCTTCTCCACCAGGATGCGGAGGCACTTCGTCACCTCGGCCGGCCGGAGGCCGGAGAGCCGGGAGAGGTCGGTGACGGTGCAGGGACGGCGCCGGAGCGTGGCAAGCAGGATATCAACGACCTCTTCCATCTCCGGCACCATCGCCGGTTCATCCGGCGCCGCCCCGATCACCTCCGCGTTCCCGCCGATGACCGCTGCGACCCGCGCAAGGGTCCGGGGGGATGCCGGTCTTACCCGGATATCGGTACCGGGCCGGTCGAGGGTGTTCACCTGGACGCGGTCGGGCCCGATGGCGGCGATGGCGTCTCTCAGGCGGAGGAGTTCCTCTTCCGTGTCGTTCTGGCCCGGGACGATGAAGACCTCAAGCCAGATCGCCCCGGAAAACTCCCGGGTGAAGGCGGTGAGCCCCGCGATGACCTGCCCGGCGGTGATGCCGGGGGAGGGGCGGTTGAGTTCGCGGAAGACATCTTCGGAGACCGCATCGAGCGACGGCACGACAAGATCCGCCCGCATCAGGGCGGTCCGGACCTCCGGGTCCGCAAGAAGCGCGCTGTTGGTCAGGACCGCGACGCGGTAGCGGGGGTAGCGGTCTTTGATGAACGATATGATGTCGCCGATCCCGGAGTGAAGCGTCGGTTCCCCGGAACCGGCGAACGTGACGTAGTCGAGGTCCGGCGCCTTTGCGAGACAGTCATCGATCTCCGCGATGACCCGGTCCGTCGGGACATACTCGCGCCGCTCGCAGGTGAGGTTGGTCGTCTGCCCGCACTCGCAGTAGACGCAGTCGAAGGGGCAGGTCTTCGGCGGCACCAGGTCGATCCCGAGCGATCTGCCCAGGCGCCGGGAGGGGACCGGGCCGAAGAGGTAACGGTATGCCATAGGGTATCATCAGGCTGGTTGGGAGTGAGAGCTCATCAGCGTTCACCCCGGGGCAACGGCGGGCGATCTGCTCTCACGCATCGCCGATCTTGAGCATCCTCTTACAGAACTGGTCGACCGAGGCAAAGATCGCCTGGTTGACGCCTATCGGACGGGCCGGGGCGTCGGCGGCGGTGACGAACAGGAGCAGGTCGGAGTAGTAGTTCAGCGAAGGATACCTCCTGCGGAACTCGTCGAGGCAGAGGCCCGCCTGCTCTTTTCTTCCCCGGAGAAAGGCGTAGGCGTAGTCGATGAGGCAGAGGACGTGGCCCGGCAGTTTTCTCTCCTCCGCAAGCGTCCGGAACTCGTTGAACTCCCCTTCCCGGGGGAGGTAGAGAGCGGTCCGGAGACCGTAGTAGATGGGCTCGGCGTCGTCGGGGAACCGTTGAAGCATGTCGCGGATGAGGCCCAGGGCATCGGCAAGGTCGCCCTGCTCGAACTTGAGGTTGTACGCCTCCCGGTAGAAGAGCATGTCGCCCGGGAACCGGACGAGGCCGATCTGGAGCAGTTTCACCAGCACCACGCTGTTGTTGTCCTGTTTTGCCCGCGAGAGCCCGATCTCCAGGAACCAGCGGTTATCCGGTATCCACTCGGTCGCAAGGAAGATCATCACCCAGAACGGTTCGGCGAGCCACGGGTCCTGCTCGAGTTCCCCCCTGACCAGCCGCCGGAGCCCCGGCCGGAGCTGCCCGAGTTCGTCGAGGTGCTGGCGTGCGAGTTTTAAGTAGTTCCACCGTTCCGCGGCCGAATAGCCGGGCTCGGTCGATCCCTCCTTGTAGAGGGCGTAGTAGCAGTAGGCGTGCCAGCATCCCACCACGGCATCGTGCTTCCGGTACGGCTGGAGGTAGGTCGCCGCGCGAAGCGGCATCCCGATCTTCATCAGTTTGACGGCGGCTGCAAGGTGGACGCCGGCCTTCCGCTCTTTCCTCCGCTTCATACCGCAGGCGATGTCGCAGACACGGTTGACGAACTTCACGTCTCCCGCCCGCGAGCTCGCGTCGAAGACCCGGTAGGCGATCGCATCGATGAACTCATCATGCGCGGCGTCGGGGATGGGGATTCCCGCCCGGTCGAGGATCGTGACGACTTTTCCAAAGAACGAGGGGAAGTTCTCGTCGATGGCTTCGGCGTTGGACTCGATGAAGGAGAAGATCTCGGCCTTCGATCTGTCGAGCTGGTTTGAGATGACAACCTCCGGGATGAAGCCATCAGCCATATTCAATCATATCGGAAGGGATTATCATAAACCATGCGGATTGGCCACCCGCGCCGCTGGTGTTGGGCCTCTCCCGGCGGCCCTGCATGCCGGAGCGACGGGCTGTCTCAGCACTTCGCTAAGGTTGAGAAAGCCCGCCCTTAGAGGTCAAACCATCGACTTCCCTTCGCGCTCTTCGCGGCAACGCCCGAGTTAACCGTTGCGGATAGCGATTCAGCCTCGCGCGTTGAGCCGCGTTGCCGCGAAGCCCGGTGTCCGGGTGCTGTCAACTCCGCATTAAGGCGTCGCGCGAGACCGCACCGCTCGATGCCGGGTGCCAGCATCAGCGAAGTGCTCCGTCTTCTCCGGCACGGCGGGGGAATATGGGGCGGGTCGCGGCTCCGGAACTGGTGCCGGCAGGCACATATGCCGAATCTATTTATCGTCCCGGCCGGAATATCCTGTATGTTTGGCGTCTCCACCTACTGCCTTCACCATGAGCCGCTCTCTCGCGCGCTCGAGAGACTCGTTCCCATAACCGACTGCGTGGAGGTGATGGACGAGGGGCTGCACTACCTGGAGAGTGCGGAACCGCTTGAGAGTTACTCGTATCTCTACTTCATCCACGCGCCGTCCCGGGGGGTCAACATCGCAAGCATCCTTGAGCCCATCCGGCGGGCGAGCGTCGAGGTCCTGACGCAGACGTTCGCCATCGCCGCCGAGGTGGGGGCGGACGTGGTCATCCACCCGGGCTACTACGCGTGGAGCCAGGAGCGGGAGCGGGCGGCGGGAAGGTTCCGGCAGTCGCTCGACGAACTTACGGCGGCGGCCGCCGACCTTTCGGTCACGTTCTTCATCGAGAACATGGGGAACTGGGAGTATTTCTTCCTGCGCTCCTGCGAGGACCTGCCGCTCATCGACGGGGTCGGGCTTGCGCTCGACGTCGGCCACGCGCACCTGAACGGGTGCCTGGACTGTTTCCTCACCCACCCGGCGGCGCACTTCCACCTGCACGACAACAACGGCACCGCGGATACGCACTCCCCGGTCGGCGCCGGGACGATCGATTTCGTGGCCGTTATGGATGCCGTCGCGAGGAGCAACGTCATCCCCATCGTCGAGGTGGAGACCCTCGACGGGGTGACCGCGAGCATAGCCGCGCTCGCGGCGATCGATGCCGCGGGACAGGGTGGATAGGGCCGGCCGGGCGATGATCCGGTATGCTGTTCTCCCGGCATCAGCCGTAACCTTTTATAGGGAAAACCTCCAACATAATTGGTGCGTTGCGCCTCAGTGGCTCAGTCGGTAGAGCGCGTCCTTGGTAAGGACGAGGTCGCGAGTTCGATTCTCGCCTGAGGCTCTGTTCTTTAGGTTCAATCCTTCTTTGAACGTAACTTCAAACTCCCCGGCAGGTTCGCCGGGAGGTCCGGGCTGGAGGATTAGTGCAACGATTCTCAATTACCGGTACGCTCAACGGGGGAGAGGATCGATCTTTTTTCACACCATCCGGGGGTTTGCATCCCGGGAGACGGCTTTTCCCCGGTATCGCCACGTACTGCCCCCCCTCCGGGGGGCGGGGGCCGGCCCCGCCCCGGGCGGGGTGGGGAAGGCCGAAGAAGGGTGCGGATACCCACCTGCGGGGCGGGGACGGGTATCCCTGCGAAGGCCGGGCCCGGTCCCCGAAGAAGCCCGGGGCGATGCGGGGGGGTGGGGTTGCCAGGTCCACTCCATGGGGAGATCCGGGATCCCCCGCGGCGAACCGGCAGTAGCAGGACAAGCCTGGAAAACCGGGTTCTGGCCCCTCTCCGGGAAACCGCTGCCAGCACTATTCCTGCGGAGGGGACGGAGGGGAGCGCTCCGTCTGGGATGGGACGAAGGCCAGATAGGGTCTGTTCATCTGGAATCGATGCACTAGTGGCAGGTAAACCAGGCAGTTCCCGGGCGCGGCGAAGGATCGCATGGAGGAAACGATCTCTTTTTGCCTGTAGGAGACAGACCCTCTGGAAACGAGTTTCATGGCTGACCGCCCGCCGATCATCTACTTAAACAACGCCGCGACGACCTGGCCGAAACCCCCGGAGGTGCTCGAGGCCGTCAGGCAGTCCCTTGCCCTCCCGGTCTTCGGGTCGGGGAGGACCACCGGGAGCCAGGGAGAGGACTATATCACGCTCGCCCGGGAAGCACTCGCAAGCCTCCTTGCCGCGGATCCGCCGGAACACGTGGTCTTCACCCCGAACGCGACCGACTCCTTAAACATCCTCATCCAGGGATTCCTCGCCGGATCTGAGGCCGACTGCCGTGTCCTCACGACCGAACTCGACCACAACTCGGTATTGAGGCCGCTTCACGAGCTCGCACGGCAGGGCCGCATCCGGCTGACGGTCCTCCCCTTCGAGGACGGCACGGTTCATCCTGATACGGTCGAAGCGGCTGTAACGCCCGATACCCGGCTCATGGTCACGGCCCACGGGAGCAACGTGCTCGGGTCGGTGCAGGACGTCACCCGCATCGGGGAGGTCCTCCACGACCACGGGATCTCCTTCATCGTCGACGGGGCGCAGACCGCCGGCCATATACCCATCGACCTCCGGGCTCTCCCGGTCGATGCCTACGTCTTCACCGGCCATAAAGGCCTCTTCGGTATCCCGGGCACCGGCGGGTTCTACGTGCGGGACCCTGAAGCGGTTCTCCCCGTCCGGTACGGCGGGACCGGGACGGACTCCTTCTCGCTCTTCCATCCCCGCGAGATGCCGGAGCGGTTCGAGTCCGGGACCCACAATTACCCCGGCCTTGCGGCCCTCGCGGCCGGGGCGAACTATGTCGCATCCGTTGGGGTGGAGAAGATCGCAGAGAAAGCAGAGCGCCAGGCGGCGCTCCTTATCGAGGAGTTGAAGAATGAGCCGAACATAACGGTCTACAACGAACACCCCGCACTGCCGATCGTCTCGTTCAACATCCACGGCATGGAGAACGATGACGTGGGGTTCATCCTCGCCCGTGCCTACGGGATCGTTGCCCGCACCGGGCTCCACTGTGCGCCTCTTGTGCACAGGGCGATCGACGACGGGATTGGCTCCGTGCGGCTCAGCCTCTCCTGGTTCACGACAGATGAAGAGTGCCGGATTGCAGCCGGGGCGGTAAGGGAGATTGCGCACCATGCGGATTCTTCGGTCTGTTCGTCATAAATCCTGTGCTGACGGCTCCTTCATGAAGGAGTACCTCCTCGACGCCCCGGTGACCGCAGAGTTCTTCGCGTATCTCGGGAACTTCGGGAAGGTTGAAGCGCTCCAGAACATCGGTGAAGGGTTCTATAAGTTCGAGAAAGCCGACTGGTTCTCCATCAAGGGGTTGAGCGGTGACACCACCGTTGAGGTCAGGTTCAAGAAGGAGGTGATGGACCTGACGGCAGATTTCCTCTACCTCCTTTTCTCGGCGTACCGGGAGGGAGCGGTGGACCTCACCCGCCCGAAACAGCGGGAAGAGGCGGTCGGGAACCGGGTGAGAGAACGCCTGTACGGGCCGTGAACGACGGGGATGCGCGATTGCCCGGGGATGTCTTCGAGCAGTTTGCCGAGGATTACGATCGCTGGTTTGATGAGCACAACGCCGGGTACCGGGCGGAACTCGCCCGGGTCCGGCGTCTCCTTCCCCGCCCGGACTCCCGTGCCGTCGAGGTGGGGGTCGGGTCCGGGCGGTTTGCCGCGCCCCTCGGGATCAGGTTCGGGATCGAGCCCTCGCGGGCCCTCGGCCGGATGGCGCGGGAGCGGGGGATCGAGGTCATCCAGGGAAGGGCCGAATCGATCCCGCTCCGGGACGGGGCATGCTCGTCGGTTCTCCTGGTGACGGTCATCTGTTTCCTGGACGACCCGGTCAGGGCATTTCTGGAGATCCACCGGATCCTCGCACCGCAGGGGACCCTTGTGATCGGATTTCTTGAACGCGAAGGAGCAGTTGCCCAACAATACCGGCATGCGGAGGGGAAACACAGGTTCCTCTCCCGCGCCCGGTTCTACTCATCGGGGAGGTTCTGGTTCTCCTCGGACGCACCGGGTTTTGCGTGACTGAGGTTGAGTCAAAGGCCGGTTTCACGGTCATCGCTGCAGAGAAGAACTGAATAGACAGGGTTGCGCCCGCCCTGACCGGGACTGCCGGCACCAGGCCGCCCGGAAGACGCATTCCGGCGCATGGACCGCGTCCATGGAAAAGGAAAATTTCCGCAGGTCAGTACACGCCCTTACCCGTCAGGAGAACCCCCCTCACCGGGTAGGTGCCGTTGCACGCGCCTCTGAACTCGTGACGCAAACTCTCGGAGTACGAATTTGACTGCCAGCCGAGAACCCACCACTGGTTCGTCCCCAGGAATCCGCATGAGATGGCAAGGACGTTGTCGTCGTCGGCATCAAACGAGAGGATGAACGGCACCTCCATGATATACCCGGACGACCCGGGGCTCACGTAATAACCGTCCGTGGGTCCGCCGGAACTGCTGAGATTGCCGACAATCCGGTACGGCGCAAGCAGGGGTTCGGTTCCTATCGGCGTTCTGGTGTCGATCTCATGGTCGGGACCGGTACCGGGCACATAGAGCTCCATCTCAACGAGCACCGGTGTCTCCTCTGAATACCGGTTCGAATAGATTTGAGTGGGTTTGGGGAGCTCCGACTCGTTCTGCCCCGGCATAATCGGAATCGGCGTAATACGGTTTCTATAGACGGGATCGATCCGGTCGGCCGAGATATTCAGCATGGGAATGTCGTCGACGTGCTCGATCGTTACTGATATGTTGTCCCGGTCGAAATGGCTGAAACTCGCACGGGAGAGGTCAAGGGGTGTCACGTTCGCTCCGGTCTTGGGGTCGTACCGGGAAGGAAGAGGGATCAGGAGGACCGCATCTTCGATAGGCCCGGACGTGGAGATCGTCAGGTCGTAGTGATACGACGACCTGAAACTCTCTGATGCGGATTGACCAAGATTTGCTGCAAGCAGCGCTATACATACGAAGAGGATGACCGCGAGAATGCCTGCCGCGATGAGCACCTTCCTGAGAACGTTCATACGATTCATCGCTACCGATTAACATTGGGGAGTTGACGGTATTATACCCGCCCGGTTTCAGTGCAGCCCTCTTTCACGGCACGAAGGCCCGGATACGCGCTACCGGGGCGTCCCAACCGGTTCTCCCTGTTCTCCCCTCACTCCACCGGAACCAGCCCGGCATTCTTCCCCGTGATGCACCGGCCGCCCCCGCGGACAACCACGAAGGTGTTCTCAATCCCGACCATCCCGACGCCCCGGATCCCTTTTTGGGTTCGAGGGCGATCACCATCCCCTCCTCGAGCGGCTCATCAAAACCCCGGGCGATCACCGGCGCCTCGTCGACGGCGAGGCCGATGCCGTGGCCCAGGAACTGCGCCCGCCGGTCCCCGAACCCCATGAAGTTCTCGAGGAACGCAGGATCGAGGCCGTCGATCACCGTCTCGTAGATCTCTGAGGGTGCAGATCCCCGGCCGCAGCAGCGTAGCAATCTCGTCCTGGACCTCCACGCACCGGTGATGGGCCTCTATCGCCTCATCCGGGAGCGACCCCTTATACACATAGGTCACCGTCTTATCGGTGTGGTACCCCTGCACCCCGCACGCGCAGTCGACGAAGACCAGGTCCCCCGCCCTGAGCCTCCGGTCAGGGCTGCCGAGGACCGGTGCGCCGGGGGCCGCCCCGCGGCACCCGCCCGGCCCGTCGAAACAGGTCGGGTAGAGAGAGTTCTCTCCAAAGCCGAGCTGACCGAGGACCATCTCCGTCCCGAACCTCCCGAACCGGGTGATGCCGTGATGCCCCTCCCGGACCATGAGGGCAGAAGACCTCGCCCCCGAGTTCCGCCTCGCTCATCCCCTCCCGGAGCATCGCGGGGACGCAGTCCTCGAGCACGTGCCGGTGAATCCTCCCTGCCCGCTCCATGATCGCGAGTTCAAAGACGCTCTTTTTCGCCCGGACCATCGCCGCCTGAGTATCGAGCGACTCGTATCTCCGTGAAGGGAAAGTACTTCCGGAAGCGCTCGAGCAGCGCGAAGGGCACGATCTCCGTCTCGACGTGGACCGTTCCCGGGCATGCGCCCATCCCGGCTGCCGCATCGCGGAAGGTCTTCATCGGCCGGATATCGGGGAAGAGCGACTCGTCCTGTGCCCGCTCGTAACTCCGGCGCACCCAGAACACGGCTTCATCGGTGCGGGGGACCAGGAGAACGCCGTCCTGCATTGTCCCGGTGAGGTAGAACTGGTTCACCCTGCCAAAGATTGCGGCAAACTCCCATGATGGGTTTTCCGTGTCCATGCGGAGCCTGAACCGCTCCATGCGGTCCCGGAGTTCGGAAGCGGGAGTCTTTCGCTCCATACGCATGATTGGACGGCGCTGGTATTTACGATGACGGGGCGACGGCAGCAGACCGCCTGCTCCGTACCGTGGGAGTTTATAGGGTCGCACGACGCACAGGGAGTGATGGATAACTTCATTTTTACCATGTACGAAGGCCATCCCCGCCAGGGGCCGGGGAGCAACACGTGTACGAGAAAGGCTTTCTCTCTGCTCGCCGACCTCCCGCCCCATCCGGAGATCCTGGACATCGGGTGCGGGACCGGGATGCAGACGGTTGAGCTGGCCCGGATCTGCCCCGGCTGTCGCATAACTGCCGTCGACATCCACCAGCCGTACCTGGACGAACTTGCCCGGAGGGCGGCATCGGCCGGGGTGGATGACCGGATCATCACGGTCCGGGCCTCGATGGACAGCCTCCCGTTTCCTGACGCGACCTTCGACGTCCTCTGGGCGGAGGGCTCGATCTTTGTCATCGGGTTCTGGGAGGGACTTGTCTCATGGAAGAGGCTCCTCTCGCCGGGCGGCTACCTCTGCCTCACCGAGGCCGTCTGGTTCACGGAGAATCCCTCACCGGAGGCGGCGGCGTTCTGGGACGAGTGCTACCCGGCAATAAAAACGGTCCCGGAGAACTGCGCGATCGCCGGGCGTGCCGGCTACGAGGTCGTCGCGACCTTCCCGCTTCCGGAGTCGGCATGGTGGGATGACTACTACACGCCGCTTGCCGGACGGCTGGACGGCCTCCGGACGGCAGCCGCCGGCGATCCCGGCGCGGAGGCCCTTGTCAGGTTTGCGGAGCGGGAGATCGCCGTCTACCGGAAGCACGCCGGCGAGTACGGCTACGAGTTCTTCGTCCTCCGAAAGAACCGCTGATCCCCCCGCCTGCCGCAGCCATGAATGCCGGATACACCATGGCCCGGAAGAGGACGACGATACACCGGAGAGAGAACGCGTGCTGTCGTGAACAGCGGGTCTGGAAGCGCCGGCGAGGTTGTGGTGCAGGAGCGCCCCGCACCCGCCATTCGTCCCCGACCCCGGCCCCGACCGGGCGCTGAGATCGGCGGTTGCAACGGAGACCCGGTCCTCTCCTCGAGTCCGGCGCCGCTCAGGTGCCGGCGCCCGGCCGGCCTATCCTGAGAGCGTTTGCTATGACCGCAAGCGAGAGCCCCATATCCCCGAACGCCACCGCCATCCAGAGGGTGACGAGGCCCAGGACAGCGAGGGCGGCGATACCGAGTTTCACAATGACCGCGGTGGCGACATTCTGCCTGACGACCGAGACCGTCTTCTCCGAGAGAGCCACAAGGTAGGCGACCCGGGATATGTCGTCTTCCATCACGACGATATCGGCCGCGTCGATAGCGACGTCCGACCCGATGGCCCCCATCGCGACCCCGACGTTTGCCCGGGCGAGCGCCGGCGCGTCGTTCACGCCGTCGCCGACCATCACCACGAGCCCGTAGCGGTCCATCAACTGCTCGACCATCGCCACCTTCTCCTCCGGCAGGAGGCCGGCATGACATTCGTCGATCCCGATGCGGCGGGCAACCGCCTCCCCGACGCGCTCGTTGTCCCCGGTGAGCATCACCGTCCGGATCCCCCTCGATTGGAGATCGGCCACCGTCGTCCCGGCATCCTCCTTGATGACATCCGAGAGGGCGAGAAGCCCCATGACCGCCGAGTCGGTGCCGGCGATGACGACGGTCTTTCCCTCTCCCTCCAGGCGGTCGTACTCCGCTCGCCATACCCCGTCCGCTGTTCCAGCGAAGAGTCCTTCGTTCCCAAGGAGGTAGGCCGTGCTCCCGATCTCCCCCCGGACGCCCCTGCCGGTGATCGATACGAACTCTTCCACCTCCAAAAAGGCGGCCCCCTCTTCCTCCGCCCGCCGCCGGATCGCCTCCGCGATCGGGTGGCCGGAGCGCGACTCAAGCGATGCGGCGATCGCAAGCACCTCGGCCGCCGGCACCCCGAAACCGATGACGTCGTCCACCTCAAGCCTTCCGGTCGTGAGCGTCCCGGTCTTGTCAAAGACGACCACCCGGGCAAGCCCTACGGTCTCGAGGGAGTCCCGGCCCTTGATGAGCACGCCGTTGTGCGCCGCGGTCGTGATCCCCGAGACCATCGAGACCGGGGTGGATATCGCGAGCGCGCAGGGGCAGGATATGACGAGCAGGATCAGCGCGCGGTAGAACGCCTCAAGGAACGGGATGCCGAAGGCGAGCGGCGGGACCACGACAAGGAGGGCGGCGACGAGGATGACCGCCGGGGTGTAGTAGCGGGAGAACCGCTCGATGAACGCTTCGGTGGGAGAGGTGTGGGCCTGGGCCTCCGCGACCAGCGCCACGACCCGGGCAATCGTGCTCTCCTCTTCAGGTTTTGTCACCCGGACCTCAAGGTAACCCTCGACGTTCCGGGTCCCGGCGTAGACCCCGTCTCCGATGCTCTTTGGCACCGGGACGCTCTCCCCGGTGATCGCCGCCTGGTCGACGGAGGACGCGCCGGCCGTGACGACGCCGTCGAGCGCGATGGTATCGCCCGGTCTCGCGATCACGGTCTCCCACGCCGACCTCGCCGACGCCGACGGTCACTTCTTCGCCGTCCCGCCGGACCCGGGCCATCTGCGGCGCGATATCGAGGAGCGATGCTATCGAGCGATGCGCTCTCCCGGCCGCGTACTCTTCCAGGAACTCGGCAATGGCATAGAGGTAGAGCACGGTCGCACCCTCGGCGGGGTTCGCGGTCAGGAACGCGCCCGCCGCCGCGATGGATATCAGCACGGCAATGCTGAACCGGAGCCGGATGAGGGCGAGGAGCCCGGTCTTCAGGACGTCGTAGCCGGATATGACCGCGGCGGCGATCAGCAGGGCCGTCCCGGCGAGGGGGTATGGGGTGAAGGAGCCGACGAGTATCCCCAGAAGAAGGAGGACGCCCGAGAGCGCGAAGACCGCGATCTCCCGGCGGCCGACGGCCGGCCCGTGAATCTCGCAGATCCCGGCCCGGCAACGGGGGCAGGACGGGCACGCCTCATCAGCGGCCATGGCCCGCCTCCGTCCCGCCGGCCGGGGAGCGGCAAACCCCGGCAGCAGCCCCCGGGGTGCAGGTCTCTCTCATACCTGTACGGATCTTGGCTATGCTGGATTTAAAAGATGATGCCGGTGATGAACCATAAAATTGACCAGGCAGAAACGTTATAATGGGATCGCACCAAGTGATCGGGAAACCATCCCGTACAGTGTACCCGGGTTCCAGCCGGAAACGACTGTTAACCCTGCTCCTCTTCCTGCAGGACCAGACGATGCCTACACCAGATTTCACCGCGCCTCCCGGGGACGATCCGGGAGTCCCTGCCCCGCTCGCAGATGAGACGGTCCCCTGCAGTATCTGGATCTGCGGACCCGGCGGCGAGGCGCTCCATCTCCCGGACCCCTGCCTCGACCCCGCCGGGACGAAGGCCGATGAGTGCCGGGATACCGGATGGGTGGGGGGGTTCACCCGGAGGATCTGCGGGCAATGCTCGCCAGCCGGGAGCGTTCTGTCGCTGCCGGCACGCCGTGGAGTCACAGGTATCGTATTCCGGGGCGCCGACGGAGAGTACCGCACCGTCGCGAGCAGCGGTATCCCGGTCAGGGACGCCGCCGGTCAGGTCGTCCTCTGGGTGGGGGTCACCCTTGACATCACCGGCCGGGACGAGCCCGGCGGGCAGGTGAGGGAACTCTGGACTCTCTCCGCAATCGCCCGGGTGATCGAGGAAGGCGATGCCGATCCTGAGGAGATCTTCCGGCGGGCGGCGTGCCTCCTTCCCCGGGGGTTCCGGCACCCGGAACGGGTATCGGCACGGGTCGTGCCCGGGACCGTCGCCCCGGGGCCCGGAAGGATCGTCGCCGGGCACCTCGTGGTCGAGTGCCGGGAGAGGCCGGAGGAGACGGGAGATCCTTTCCTGCCGCAGGAGCGCGACCTCGTCTGCGCCGTCGCCGCGATGCTTGAGGCTGCCGTCGCGCCGGGGCACGGGAAGACCGGGATCTCCGGGCAGGAGTACCGCCTCCTCTTCGATCATATGCTGGACGCCGGGCTCCTCCTTGCGATCCTCCGCGACGGCTCCGGGAGCCCGGCCGGTTTCCAGGTCATCCAGATCAACCACAAGGCCGAAGAAGTTCTCGGGCGCCGCCGGGAGGAGGTCGCCGGGGAAGACCTCGCCGCGGTTGTCCCATCGACCAGCCCTGCTACGCTCGACCTCCTGTATCAGGTCGCCGGGACCGGGATACCGGTGCACCGCGAGGTCTACGACCCGGCTCTCGACGCCTGCTACGAGCTGAAGGCATACCGGCCGGAGTACGACCGGCTCGTCGTCATCGCAGATGATATCACAGAACGGCGGCGGGCGGAAGAGGTGCTCCGGGAGCAGCGGATCGCCCTCGATAACCGGGTGAGGGAACTTGCGGTCCTCTACTCCATGACCGGCATCGTCGAACGGCCCGGGATAGCGGTCGAAGAGGTCCTCACTGGAGGTTGCCGCCACCCTCCCCGCCGGCTGGCTCCACCCCGGGGATGCCGCCGCCCGGATCACTCTTGACGGCCGGGAATACCTCTCAGCCGGGTTCGTGGAGACCTGCTGGAAGCAGGAGAGCCCGATCGTCGTTCACGGCCGGATCACGGGAGGGTGGAGGTCTGCTACCGCCACGAAGCCGGAGGAGGATGAAGGGCCGTTTCTTGCCGAAGAACGCTCCCTGATCGATGCCGTCGCCGAGAGGCTCGGCCGGACTATTGAGCGGGTGCGGGCAGACGAGGCCCTCCGGAAGAGCGAGGAGAAGTACCGCCTCCTCTTTGAGAAGATGCTCGAGAGTTATACCCTCTATGAGGTGATCCCTGACGATGCAGGAAGTCCCGCCGATTACCGCATCATCGAGCTGAACGAGAAAGCTGCCGCCGTCTTCGGCCACAGCCGCGACGAACTGGTCGGGCGGCGGCTCTTTGATATCTTCCCGGCGATCCGCGAAGGGGCCGGCGTCATCTACGGGGAGGTCGCAGAGACAGGCGTTCCGGCTCAGCGGCGGTTGCAGGAGCCGAAGACCGGGCGCTGGTACGACCTGCACATCTACCGCCCGGGATTGGGAGGCTCGTCGTCACGGGACAGGAGATCACCGGGCAGAAGAAGGCTGAACTCGCCCTCCGGAAGAGCGAGGGGAGGTTCAGGGGATCTTCGAGCAGGCAGGGACCGGGATCGCGCTCATCGACCCGGAGGGAGGATCATGAGGATGAACCCGGCGTTCGTGCGCATGTTCGGCTACGACGAGGACGAACTGCATTCCATGCTCTTCCAGGACCTGATCTACCCGCCCGAGAGGGAGGCGGCCTGGGCTCTCCTGCGCAAGACGGCCTCAGGGGAGAGCGCCCGCCGGGAGAAGCGCTACGTGACAAAAGACGGCAGGATCATCTGGGGCCGGCTGACCACATCGCCGCTCTGCGATCCGGAAGAGAAAGGGCTCGTCATCGGGATGGTGGAAGACGTCACCGACCGGAGGGAGATGCAGAACGCGCTCCGGGAGAGCGAGGAGCGGTTCCGGGAGATCGCCCAGCGAAGTTTCGATATGATCTATACCTGCTACGCTGACCGGGGGATCACCTACATCTCCCCGGCCGTAACGAGGATCCTCGGTTATACCCCTGAAGAGATGATCGGGGTGCAGTGCAGTGATTATGTCCTCGAGAAAAGCCGCCATGAATGGCTGGAGGCCGATGCCCGGATTGCCCGGGGAGAGCCTGTCGAGGGGATGCTGGTGGAGATCCGCCGGAAAGACGGGACAGCCGCCGCCGTCGAGATGAATGAATCCCCGATCATGGAGGGCGGCAGGGTGGTCGGCGTCCAGGTCGTCGGCCGGGACGTCTCGGACCGGAAGCGCTATGAAGATATGCGGCTGCAGGCGTTCTACCAGATCGAGCAGAACATCGAACAGTTCGCGGTCCTCGCGGACCATATCCGCCTGCCCCTGCAGGTGATCCTCGGCATGGCCGACCTGACCGATGACGCGAAGACATCGGAGAAGATCCGCGAGCAGGTGGAGCGGATCAACGGGATCGTGAAGCAGCTTGACGAGGGCTGGGTCGAGTCCCGCGAGATCCGGGAGTTCCTGCGAAGGAACGAACTGGTGTAGCGCTCGGTGGCCGCTCGCCTCCCGGCTCCGGGTTAACATCCGGGCGGGATCGTTCTCTCCGGAAATTCACGTGGTATACTCTTTTTCTCCAATGGAGCGTTACGCTTCGTTTCTCCTGCTGGAAAGGTTAATGGTTAGTGAGTTATATTGTACTGAGGGTAGAAACGCGGCAGGGGTGCCGGGCCGTGCAGGTATCATACTGCCGCGCGGCAGGGAGCGGCCCGGCGCCTCCCTGCCCCGTAGCCAGAAGAGCCTGATCCTATCCTGAGTCATGCAGAGCGATCTTATACAGACAGAGTCCCTGACCGGATACCATCCCCGGAGCGGCGCAGATATCCGGCAAGGCCGCGCGGAGGAGGGTGCCGCGGAACCCGGCATATGGACGTCGTTTGTTGTCTTTACAGTGCTTCTTGCCGCCCTCGCAGCGACCAGCCTCTACAACTACCTCCTCTTCCACACGATCGCCGAACTCGTCGCCGTTGCAATAGCGATAGCGGTCTTCACCGTTGCCTGGAACGCCCGGACGATGCGGGAGAACAGTTACCTGCTCGTCGCCGGCACCGGGCTCCTCTTCGTGGCCGGGATCGGGCTGGTCCACACCCTTGCCTACGAGGGGATGAGGATCTTCGTCGGCTACGACGCAAACCTCCCGACGCAGCTCTGGATCGCATCCCGCTACCTCCTTGCCGGGACGCTGCTCGCCGCGCCGCTCCTGCTCAGGAGAAACCCGGGTCCCCGGCGGGTCCTTGCCGGGTTTGCCGGAGTAACCGGGGCCCTCCTCCTCTCGATCTTCGTCTTCCCGGTCTTCCCCGACTGCTACGTCGAGGGGCTGGGGCTGACACCGTTCAAGGTCTGGAGCGAGTACGTCATAGCGGTCCTGCTCGCCCTCGGGGCCGTCGCCGTCTACCGGTTGCGGGACGTCTTCTCGCCCCGGGTGGCGGGCCACCTGGTCGCAGCCATCCTCGTGCTGATCGCATCAGAGCTCGCCTTCACGCTGTATACCGATGTTTATGGGCTCCTGAATATGGTCGGCCACCTCCTGATGGTGCTCTCGTTCGGGCTCATCTACATAGCCTTCGTCGAGACCGGGATCCGGCAGCCCTATGCAGTGGTCTTTACTGGTTTAGCGAGAAGCGAGGAGCGGCTGCGGCGGGAGAAAGACCGGCTCGGGCAGTACCTGGATATCGCCGGCGCCCTCTTCGTCGTCCTTGACCGGGACGGCCGGGTCGCCCTCATCAACCGCCGGGCGTCCGAGGTCCTCGGCTGCCCGGCGGATGAGGCCGTGGACGAGCCCTGGTTCGAGCGGTTCATCCCCCCGGGGGAGCGGGAGCGCTACCATGCGCTCTTTTGCGAGCTGATGCAGGGCGATACCGGGGCCGGCGAGTACGTGAGGGCCCCGGTCCTCACCACGGACGGCGGCGAGCGGATCATTGAGTGGCACAACACCGTGCTCCGGGGCAAAGACGGCGCCGTCTGCGGGACACTCAGTTCCGGGGAGGACATCACCGAGCGGCAGCACGCAGAGGAGGCGCTCGGCCGGGCGAACGCCAAGCTGAACCTGCTCTCCGGGATCACCCGCCACGACATCCTCAACCAGATCACCATCGCACGCGCCTACATCGACTTCGCCGCGGAGGACAGCAGGGACCCCGTCGTCCGGGCCCACCTGGGGCGTGCCCGGGCCGCGGTGGAGGAGATCCAGAAGCAGGTCGAGTTCAGCCGGGACTACCAGGACATGGGCGTCGCGGCGCCCGCCTGGCAGCGGCCGGAGGAACTCATCCGGGAGAGCGTCGCAGACCTTGCCCTCCCGGCGGGGGTCCGGGTCCGGACGGACCTTGGGGACCTCGAGATCTACGCGGACCCGATGGTGAAGAAGGTCTTTTACAACCTCATCGACAACGCCGTCCGCCACGGCGGGAGGGTGACGGAGATCCGGTTCTCGTGCGCGAGGTCCGGGCAGGATCTGCTGCTCCTCTGCGAGGACGACGGCACCGGCATCCCGGACGGCGAGAAGGCGGCGATCTTCCGCGAGACATATAAGCGGCGGTATGGGCACGGGCTGTTCCTGGTGTCGGGGATCCTCGGGATCACCGGGATGACGATCCGGGAGACGGGGTCTTTGGGGAGGGGCACGGTTTGAGATCACCGTGCCGAACGGGGGGTGGCGGGGTGGGGACGGTGACGCATAACTCTGCAGACCGGCGATCAGGAATATACTATTATAATTGGCCATAAGTAAAATCAATATGGTTAATAATCCTTGGCGCTGCACGTATGGCGGGTGCAGGTCGATATGACGAGTGACGTTTGCCGGCCGGGGCCGCGCGCGTGCCGCCCTGGCTCCCGCCCCTCCCCGCGCGGCGAAACCCCGCGACGAGACCGTGGCGCCGTCCCGGCACCGTCCGGTTTCATCGCGGCAGGAGATATTCTGATGGGAGACGAGACGATCCTTGGTGAGACCATCCGGATCCTCGAGGAGCGCCTCGGGGAGAGGATGGATGATGTGACGGTCGAGCGGGTGGTTGTGGGGGTCTTCTTCGCCGGGGTCAAACTCAGTACGGGCCACGGAGGTATCTGCGCCACGCCCATAAAGTCGATCCCGGAAGCTGTCTGCTGCCCGAGTTCGGCACAGGCGATGCCGCACTCAGGAAGGCTCCGGGAGCGGAGCATCAGGGCCTACGTCGCCGATGCCCTCGGAGACCGGCTGATGCGCAAGGCGCTCGGGATCGCGGTCGTGAGCGCTCTCTCGGCGCTCGCAAACGATGTATGCCCCCAGCCGGGCTATACGGTCACCCGCGGCGTCGATGCGGTCGACCTCCTCCCGCTCTCAGAGAGCGGGAACGTCGTGATCGTCGGTGCGCTGACTCCATACCTGCGTGCCCTGAAGCAGGTCGGCCAGCCGTTCCGGGTCATCGAGATGGATCCCCGTACGCTCAAGCCCGATGAGCTCCCGTTCTTCGTACCGGTTGAGGAGACTGACCGGGTCGTCCCGTGGGCTGACACCCTGATCATCACCGGGACCACGCTGATCAACGGGACGATCGAGCACCTGCTCGAACTCGCCCGGCCTGAGGCCACGGTGGTCGTGCTCGGGCCTACGGTGAGCATCCTCCCCGACGCCCTCTTCTCCCGCGGCGTGGATATCTCGGGCGGGGACATGGTGACCGACCCCGACCGCCTCCTGGACATCCTTGCCGAGGGTGGGTCTGGTTATCATTTCTACGGGAAGGGGGCCGACCGGATCGCCGTCCGGCGGTCTTCGTGAGCGCACGAGAGGGTGCATTTAGAGCCACTCCCGGGCACGGCTCATTCCCGGCTATCGCCATGCACTGCCCCCGCCCCCCGGGGGCGGGGAGGAGGCCGGGCCGGGTGGGGTGGGGGTTGCGAGTATCGCTACCCGGTGAGACAGGGGGGGGACAAGCCCCTCCCCGTCAGCCCCCCCCAGTTGCGATAGCCACCACGGTCCACTGCGGGGACAAAACCGGGAAGGCCCGTGCCCGGGCCATTCTTCCACCTGCGGCCCCGGACACGGCTCTTCGGGGAGGAGGCCGGAGGCGGGTGGGGGCTTACAGGTATCGCCTTGCTTGCGGGGAGGGGAGTCCGCCCCCCCGGGGTGATTAGCCACCACGGTACGCTATATCGGGGCGAGTCAGGGAAAGGCTGATTTCATGTGTGCAGCCTGAGGCATAGCCTCATGAGCGTCTCATACCAAAGGGATTGAGTCGTCCGGGGGGCCAGTCACTCCCGGGACGCCGGCTCGATATGGTTCCGTGCAGCCGGCGTCGTCTCCCGGCCCTGGGGAGTCCGCTTGATGAACCCTATCTGGATCAGGTAGGGTTCGTAGACCTCTTCGACCGTTCGCACCTCTTCCCCGACCGAGATCGCGATCGTCTTGACGCCCACCGGCCCGCCGCCGAAATCGTGCGCAATCACCGAGAGGATACGCCGGTCGAGTTCGTCCAGGCCCAGCCGGTCGATGCCGAGCATGGTCAGCGCGAGGTCGGCGGTCTCCTCATCGATGCTGCCGTCGCCCCTGATCAGGGCAAAGTCACGCACCCGCCGGAGCAGGCGGTTTGCGATCCTGGGCGTTCCGCGGCTTCGCTTCGCGATCTCGAGCGCGCCTCCCGGGGTGATCGGGGTATGCATGATCCCGGCGCTCCGCCGGACGATCGTTGCCAGGTCCTCGACCTCGTAGAGATTGAGCCGGAAGATGAAACCGAACCTGTCCCTGAGCGGAGACCCGAGCAGCCCGACCTTTGTCGTCGCGCCGACGAGGGTGAACTCCTCAAGCGGGAGCTGCACGGACCGTGCTCCCGGCCCCTCGCCGATCATCACGTCGATGCAGGAGTCCTCCATCGCCGGGTACAGGATCTCCTCAACCACCGGATTCAAACGGTGGATCTCGTCGATAAAGAGGACGTCGCCCCTGGAGAGCGCCGTCAGCTGGGCGGCAAGGTCGGCCGGCCGGTCAAGCACCGGGCCGGTGGTGGTCCTGATCGCCACCCCCATTTCCCGGGCGATGATCCGGGCAAGCGTCGTCTTTCCAAGGCCGGGCGGCCCGGAGAAGAGGATGTGGTCCAGGGACTCACTGCGTTTCTTTGCGGCCGCGATAGCGATGGCAAGGGTCTCCTTCACCTGCGGCTGACCCACAAACTCGTCGAACCGCGCCGGCCTGATCGCGGCGTCGTCCGGCTCCTCCAGCAGGGCGGCGGGCGAGGTGATCCGTTCCTTCATGGTCGCTCCCGCAGGCGGGCAAGAGCGGCGCGGATCAGGTCCTGCACCGTCGGAGCGGGCAGGGTGGGCAGGACGGCGCCGACCGCCTCCTCTGCCTCGCGCTCGGAGAACCCGAGCGATACCAGGGCGCTCACCGCGTCGCCGGCCTCCACCCGGCGCCTGCCGCCGGGCAACGTCGCCGCGCACTTCTTCATCTTGTCTTTCAACTCCAGGATAAGGCGTTTGGCGCTCTTTGGCCCGATACCCGGGATCCGGGTGAGCACCTTTTCGTCGTCGTTTACGATCGCGATCGCGAAGTCTTCAAACGATATCCGCGAGAGGATGTTCATGGCGGTCTGGGGGCCGATCCCGGTGACACCGATCAGGATCGTGAAGAGTTCCCTCTCGCGCGGGTGGACGAACCCGTAGAGCTGGATGTCGTCGTCACGGACCACCATATGGGTGTGCACCATGACATGGGCCCCTATCTCTGAGAGATCCTGCAGCGTGGGCCCTGTGACCTGCACCCGGTAGCCGATGCCGCCGATGTCGATCACCACCCACCGGTCGCCGGTGGATGCCAGTTCTCCGGAAAGATGGTCTATCATATTACCGCACCATATTGATATGGCAGAGTGCAATGGCGAGGCCGTCCGCGGCATCGTCCGGCTGGGGAAGTTCCTGCAGGCAAAGAAGCCGCCGTACCATCTCCTGCACCTGGTGTTTGTCGGCACGCCCCGACCCGGTCACCGCCAGTTTGACCTGGTTCGGGGTGTACTCGGTGACCGGGATCTCTCTCTCTTCTGCAGCGAGAAGGATGACGCCGCGCGCTTCACTGACGTGCATGGCAGAGGTGATGTTTCTGGAGAAGAAGAGCTGCTCAAGGACGATGCAGTCGGGTGCGTACTCATCAAAGAGCAGCGAAACTCTCTCGTAGATCTCCAGCAGCCGCCGGGAGGGACGGCTATCGCCTCCGGTCTCGATGCAGCCGAAGGTCAGGGGGACCGGGCGGGGATCGCACCTCCTGAGAACGCCGTACCCGGTCCTCGCCACCCCGGGGTCGATCCCGATCACGATCATATCCCTCACGCATGAGTACTCCGTTCTCCTGCTAGATACCTATTTCGCGGGGTTCCGGTCACCGGCACCGGTTGACCCCTCACTCCGGGGTGCCGCCGCCGGGCTCCGAGGCGACACTTTCGATCATAGGTACGCGCGCCTCTTACCCCGGTTGCCTTCGTGGTTTCCAGCAAGAAATCCCCGGGTATATGGGTGGACCGGATGCCTGAAAACATCTTCTGTGTCACCGATCTCTACGATCCTGCCCCTGCACATGACGGCAACCCGGTCGCTCATATGTCTGACGACCCTCAGGTCATGAGAGATGAAGAGATAGGTCAGGCCCATCTCGCGTTTGAGGTCGGTCATGATCTCTAGCATCTGCGCCTGGATCGAGGCATCGAGGGCTGAGGTCGGTTCGTCCGCAACGATGAATGCAGGGCTGAGAGCGAGTACGCGGGCAAGGGCAATCCTCTGGTTCTGCCCGCCGGAGAGCTCTCCGGGACGACGGTTCAGGTGCTCCGGCCCGAGACCGACTTTCTCCACAAGTCTTCCGACCTCCGCCGAGATCTCCCGGCGCCCCGTCATCCCCATAAGCCTGAGCGGTTCGGCGATGCTCTCTCTGGTCGTCATCCGCGAGTTGAGAGAGCCGTTCGGATCCTGAAAGATCATCTGCATCCTCGGCCGCAGTCGCCTGAGTTCCTTTCCGGAGAGGGCAAAAATATCACTCCCCTCAAAAAAAACCCTCCCCGAAGTTGGTTCAAGAAGGCGAAGCAGCAGCTTTCCGAGGGTTGTCTTCCCGGAGCCGCTCTCTCCGATAAGCCCCAGTGTCTCTCCCTTCCTGATCCCGAACGATACATCGTCCACAGCAACGGAATGATGTTTCCTGACAAAACCCGTCGAAAAATCGCGGGTGAGTCCTTCGACCTCAATCATAGAGCAAACACCGCACGAAGCGCCCCTCTCCATACTCTCTCATCTCGGGATGTGCTGCACGGCACGCAGGCCCGGCGCGATGGCATCGCGGGTGGAAGCGGCAACCGACCGGCGGGCTGATCAGCGACGGGCTCACACCCGGAATCGGGACAAAACCCCCCTCAGGGAGGGAAGCAAGAAGCGCGGCGGTATACGGATGGAGAGGATCGCAAAGCAGCAGATCCGCAGGTCCGCACTCCACCAGCTCTCCGGCATACATCACGCCGATCCGGTCGGAAACCTCGGCAGCCACTTCCAGATCATGGGTCACAAAGAGCATCCCTCGATCCGCAAACGTTCTCTTGAGGATCTCCACGACCTCCCACTTGACCGCGGCGTCAAGACCGGCCGTCGGCTCATCGGCAATGATGAAGGAAGGGTCGCATGCAAGTGCCAGCGCGATCATGGCCCGTTCCCGCATCCCACCGCTGAACTGGTGTGGATACTCCTTCGCCCTCCGTACGGGCTCTGGGATACGCACCGCATCGAGCATCCGCACCGCCTCCTCCCTTGCCGCATCCCGGCACAGGCCCCGGTGGAGACCGACGGCCCACGCGATCTGATCGCCGACAGAAACCACCGGGTTCAGCGAAGTGGCCGTGTTCTGAAGCACCATTGCGATCTCGCCGCCGCGCACCTGCCTCATGTCCTCCTCATCGAGAAGGAGGAGATCCCTTCCCCCGAACAGGATTTCTCCCCCGACCCGTGCGTACGAAGGAAGAAGCCTGAGAGCCGCCATGCCAAGAACTGTCTTTCCCGAACCCGACTCCCCGATGAGCCCGAAGGTTTCGCCAGCAGAGATCCTGAGGCCAACTCTGTCCACCGCACGGACATCACCATCGGAGGTCGGAAAAATAACGTTCAGATCCCGCATCTCCAGGATAGTATCAGCAAATTTCATATTATTCACTCCGGATCACAGCCGTCTCTCCCAGCATTCGTCCTTCTTCTGCATCCCAAACCCGATCAGCATAAAGCCAAGGACCGCAAGCGATATACAGAACCCGGGAGGGAGATACCACCACCAGCAGCCCCGGATAAACCCGCCCTGCGAATACGCGTAGGAGAGCATCATCCCCCAGCTCTTCTGGAGGGGATCGCCGAGCCCCAGAAAACTCAGGCCCGCCTCGGTGAGCATTGCCCCGGCCACAGTAAGGACGAACTTTGCAAATGCGACGTCCAGGGTGTTCGGGAGGACATGCCTGACCATGACATAGCCGTTGCCAAGACCCATTGCCCGTGCCCCCTCAACGAAGGGCATCTCCCTTACCTGGAGCACCCGAGAGCGCACAACCCGGGCCGTCGAGGTCCACCATAACAATCCGATAACCAGAATGATATTCCAAAGTCCGGGGCCTAGATATCCTGCGAGGATGATCATGAAGGGCAGGCCCGGGATGAGCAGGACCACATCGGTCATCCCCATCAGGAGATCGTCGAGGTACCCCCGGTAATATCCCGAGAAAAGACCAATAAGCGTCCCTATGATAACCGAGACAAATGCAGCCATAAACCCGATCAAGATAGAGATCCTCGCCCCGTAGACCAGTTCGGAGAAGATGTCCTGCCCGATGTCGTTGGTACCGAGAAGATGGTCCGGGCTTGGGGGGAGGAAAGGAATCCCGGTCTTCCAGGGATCATATGGCGCGATCACCGGGGCAAGGACGGCAAGAGAGACAAAGAAGCCCAGAATGCAAAGACCAAGGAAAACAGACCGTTGTCGTGCAGTGAGACCGAACGCAAAACGATCCGTCACGCCTCTCCACCTCCCCGGACTCTCGGGTCGAGCACGGCATACAGCAGGTCGGCACAAAAGTTTGCGACCATTACACAGAGAGCAATCATCAGGAAAGACCCGTTCAGGAGTGGATAATCACGCGCGATCACGGCGTCGTATATGAGCGTGCCCATGCCGCCCCAGGAAAAAATGATCTCGACAAGAAGCGCCCCAGAAACCAGAAAACCAAAATCCAGGGCGATCATCGTGATGACCGGGAGGACAGCGTTCTTGACGACATGATATCTGAGGATATCACGTTTCGCCATACCGATCGCCCGTGCTGTCAGCACATAATCCTCGTCCTTCACCTGTACGACAGAATTACGCATCAGTATGACGTAATAAGAGGCATTGAATACGGTCAGAACCGCAACAGGCAGCGCCATATGCCACAGCACGTCGACAATCCAGTCCACACCCTCCATACCCCCCGAACAGATCCCACAGAGAGGAAACAGGGGGAATGTGAACGAAAAAACAAAGACAGACAGCATTGCAAGCCAGTACCTGGGGGTCGCATAGACAAAGAGTGAGAGGGGGGTCAGAACGGAGTCTAACCGGCCGCCCTGCCGCCATCCCGCCGCAGCACCTGCGACAACGCCGATGATGACACCAAGAACCAGGGACGGCACCAGGAGCACGAGAGTCCATTTCAATCTGAAGAGGATCAGATCGAGGACCGGTTGCATGTAGTGGTACGAATAGCCCCAGTCGCCCTGGAACAGATTGAGAATGTAGGCGACGTACTGCTCGGGAAGCGGACGGTCGAGGCCGAACTCGATCGTCAATTGAGATACCAGATCCGGAGAACTGTAATAGAGTTCTTCTCCGAGGATGTTGAGGAAAGGGTCGCCCGGCATCATTCTCGGGATCAGGAATATCAGGGTTACGATGACGACACCTGATATGAGGTATCGCAGACATTTGCGTGTGGTATATCCGACAAAAGGTTCCATTTGCCGCTCCTCAGACTCCAGGCCCGTTGCGGCGCCACCTCACGACGGCATCACGGTAGGTTCTCCGGGCCTGGAGTTTCCCGTCGATATTTTCGAGCATTCCCTTCGACGCGAGGGCAGCCCGGAGCCTATCCTCGGTATCGCGGTCGAAATCCCGGCAACGACGGAAGGAGCCGGACAGGATGGAATAGGGAATGAAGGTTTCCCGGTTCACGATCTCAACAGAGGCCTGCACCCCCATCTCACAGAGACAGGCATAGAGGTGAACGCCGCGGGGAGCCGGGTCGTACTCCCCGAAAACCGAGGCTAAAATTTCCTCAAAACCGTGATCCACCAGATTGATGAGGATGAGTTCTCCCCTCGTCGCTTCAATCATCTTCTGAAGTGCATCGCCAATATCCGGCATGAAAAAGCAGTATGCGGCAAGAACCAGATCGTACTCTCCGATATCGTCTCCATCCACATCCTCCCACCGCTGCCTGATAATCCTGATGTTCTCGATCCTCTCATTCCGGCTCCTCTCGATGAGTCGGGCGGCCTGTCCGGCTGATGGTTCCACGGCGACAACCGAACCAGCCACCCGCGCAAGCGGAATGGTATAGGCGCCGCCGCCCGCACCGATCTCAAGGACCGAAGACCCCGGAGTGAGAGAATCCAGGACTATCTCCAGCAGAGGTCCAGGGTAGCTGGTGTAGCGGAAGAACTCCAGATCCCTGTCTTCTGCTCCACACGTATCCCAGAACTCCCCGAAGGTCGTACCTGACTCTTCCATCTGGCGTATCCATGCCGAACGCAGGTACAACCGCTTCCATTCGTCTGCTAGAACAGGCATTCAGACTCTTCCTTCGGGCAGCATCAAATCTAAACAAAACACCGGAGGTCGTTCAAAAAGGGGAACCGGTATCCCTACGCCACCGGCTCCAGAGCCATCCAGCTCCAGTAGTTGCACGGCCCATAACCGTTCATCGGAACCCACCCGGTCCACCTGTCGGTTCTGTAGGGGTAGAGCGGATCGGCCCAGATCAGCGGTATGATCGGTCGTTCTCTTGCAACATAGTGCTGGAGTTCGGAACGTGCGGATTTCATGCCCTCGATATCGGTCGCAAAGAGTATCCTCTCTGTAAGATCCACCAGCGCCGGGTCGGTGCAGGTACCGATCCTCCCGGGCATGTCCACGTAGTAGAAAATACCCGACGGGGCGGCCATGTTTACATAGGGCGTAGACAGGCCGATGAGCATGGTATAGTCACGGTTGACAGTTGCCCGGTTCTTGAACTCCTCCGCGCTCAGGCTCTCCACGTAGATGTCAAGCCCGGTCTCCTTCAACTGGTCGGCAAGCACCTCGGCACACCTTATGTGGAGGGGCCGGAGATATGGGGTGATCGGGATCCTGAGCTTTTTGCCGTCAGGGTCTTCACGGAGGCCGTCGCCGTCGGTGTCCACAAATCCTGCGGCGTCAAGGATCTCTTTCGCCTTTGTCAGGTTGTATTCACAGCTCGGGATCGAAGGGTCATAGCCCGGGACCGTTGTGGGAAGATACCCCTGTCCGGGGATATGCCCATACCCGGCCGTGACCGTATCGGCCAGACCCTGGTAATCGATGGCGTAGGAAATCGCTTCTCTGAACTCGGGCATCTCGGCCGGATGTTGCCGGTACCCGAAGACGAGATGGAAAGGAACGCCGATATCAGGGACAGAGCCCACGTTGACCCCGCTGCTGCCTGCGAGATCGGAGGCGTACGACCAGGGGACCGGGTTATAATAATCGAGTTTGGCGTCGATCTCACCTTTTTTCAGGGCCATGGCCAGGGAGAAAATGTCCCTGTAATAGCGCCACTCAATCCGGTCGATCGCCGGGACGCCGCCGGAATGATACCGGTTGGCGTTGAGATAGGCGACACCGGCGTCCTGATCGTAGCGGTCGAAGACGAAGGGTCCGCACCCCACCAGGGCGTCGGGGCCGTTGTATTTCTTCGGGTCATCCACCATCTCCCAGACATGCTTTGGTACGATGTAGGTGGCTGGGATGTCGCCCATCAGGGTCGTTGCCGCGACCGGTTCATTGAAGGTGATGATCACTGTCCGATCACCGACGACCTCGGTACGGTCGAGATAGGTATCCAGCCACTTCCCTTGATAGAAGAGGATGTGCTCCTTCCAGTACTCGAAGCTGAATGCCACGTCCTCAGGCGTGACCGGCATACCGTCGTGCCACCGTGCCCCTTCGACAAGGGTGAAGGTGATCGATCTTCCGTCAGGAGATATCTCCCAGTCCTGGGCAAGGCAGGGAGCGATGCTCATGTCGGGGTTGAAGATCACAAGAGGGAGATGTGTAAACCCGCAAAAGTTCGAATCATCGTACCAGGGTGGAACGAAGGCGTTCATCAGCGAAAAATCGTGGAGCTGCAGACCCAGGTGGAGGGTGTCGACCGGTTCTTCGTCACGGGGCAGGTAAATGAGGTAGTTGTACGCCGCACAGGTGAGCGCCTCCCGATCGAGGGATTCAATATTTTCGTCAAGGTAGGTCGCCTTCATGTATGGGTGGATAACCCCTGAGAGTTCGGCAACTGAGATCCTGCAGTCGCTATTCACGTCCCCCGGGATGCCTGCGCTGACTGCCGCCACGCAGGAGAGCAGGAGCAGGAGGGCTGCAACCCCCCGGATCAGGTTCCGTTCAGGTATTCCGTTCATTCATCTCGCCTCCGTCCCGCCGTCACGGCCGCGGCCGCGCCCAGCGCGATCACCAGGCCGCATACGCCCATCGGGGCCTTCGCCGTCGTGGCCTCCGCGGCCGCCGGCAGGTTTGTCGCCGTCGCGGCGGCGCGTGCGGTGGTCGCGGCGGACTTCGTCTCCGTCACCACGGGGCTTTCCGTTGTAGCCGCCCGCTCCGTTGCGCTGATGGCAAAGAGCGAGAAACCGGGCGAAACCGCCTCGAAGTGGAAGAAATCCCCGTCTTCGCCGGTACACGTCGTCGTCAGGGCCGTCCAGTTGCCGTCGTAGCGGTAGAGGGTGATCGACGACGGGTCGACGCTCGCGTTCTCGGCCCACGATCGGTTCACGGAGAAGGTGATCGTGGCGGAGACCTCCGCCACGGTCAGGTTTGTCGCGGTCAGGTTGAGGTAGCGGTACGCAACCCCCGGCACCTCCGGGACCTCAGCGGGGCGGGTCACAGGGGCGGCCGAGAGGGACGTGGCGAGCGAGGTATTCAGGGCTCTTATCTCGATCCGCGTTACCGGGGACTCAGTAAACTCCACCGTTCCATTCTCCCCCCGGTCGAGCAGAAGGGGGGCGGGGGTTTCCGTGACAGAGGACGAGACGGACGTCGGGCCACTGTCGCTGCCGCCGTCGCTGCCTCCGGTGTACCGGACGGCAACCGGGGTTGCGTCGATCGTCCCGTTCACCTGGTTTAAGGCGTCGTCCCAGACGCCGGTGATCGCTCCATCTCCCGTGGACGGGGCCCGGACCCGGTAGGTGATCTCTTCGTCGCGGATTACCGAGAAGATGACGTGCTGCCCCGAAGACTCGGCCCGCCCCTCAGGAAGGGAGGTGCCTGCATAGGTAAACCCCGGCGGCAGGGTCTCAACGATCCCACCGATCTCGAGATCGGTGATGTTCAGGGCGACCGTAAACTCCGTACCAGAGTACGGCGTCGTGACGAGGCTCCGCGTCACCCCCGCGGCGGCGGGTGCCGCCAGTACTGCGAGTATTATGGTCGCAACGAGAAGGATCTTAATCGTAGCAGATTCCTCTAAATTTGTCATACTAAATACACGATAGAATCTCGATACATATAACTGTAACCATTCTCCCTCCACCGAAGGGCCTTTTTATCGGAATGCCAGAATAATAAGTTAGTTCCCGGAAATCCCCCTCTTACCGGGACAAACCTGCGGGCGGCACACCATAGAGCGATTCCCTGCTCTTCTGGCAACCATTAGAGACCTCGGGCAGGCCGTAGCGGAACCAGAGCGCCGCGGACGCCTGGCGGAGGGCGGCCCGGATTGCCGGGCGTGAAACGCGCCCGAACCAGGGCCGCACCCCTCCCTGAAGCACCGTTTGAGGGCCCCCCTCATCGGTCCAGACTCCCGCGCCCCGCACCAATGCGGTGGCGTCGATCAACGGTCTCGCGGTTGCCGCCTGCACCGCCATGCGGTCCGGTTGCTCCGCTGCCATGTTCAACTCCCCGTCAATCGCCGGGCCCGGGTAGAACTTTCTCCCCCGGGGCTCACGGGAGTGAACGCGGACCCTTCTCGGGCCCGCCGGCGTAGCAGCGAACCAGGGCCAAAGATAGCCCTCAGTGCTCCTTTTGGAGCAGCCTCCAGTGATACGCCCAGACGATGAGCCCCACCACGACCTGCGCCACGCTCCCGGGGAGAGCGGGGTAGTACTGCGGTACCGGGTAGGGCTGGGGCGCCGGGTAGACGAAGACCTCGATTGCGACCGCGATGAGGTTCACGCTACCTATGATCGCGACGATGAGCGCGACAAACGAGACGGCGTAGAGGTAGCCCCTCCACGCGGTGAGGCCCTCCGTCGCCACACCTACCTCCTCCGTCCCGCACACACCGCAGCCCCGGCGCCGAGGAGCGCGACGGCGGCAAGCGCGACCGGAAATCCGGGCGCCTGCGTCGGCGTCGGCGCACCACCGCTCTGGACCTTAAACTGCCCGACCTGTGCGGAGGACGGCGCCGTCGGTGCCGCGGTCGGGACCGGGAGGGAGACCGGCGACTTGCTTCTCGTGGAGTCGAGCACCACCCCCGACTGCCCGCCGGCGAGGACCACCTGCGGCGGCGGGGCCAGGGTGATCCGGCCGGTGCTGGTCGCAAAGGCCGCACCGCCCTCGACGAGCCGGATGCTGATCTCGTAGTCGTAGCCGTTTGGCACCGTGACGCGCACCTGCTTCTCGGCCGCTCTCTCCCCGGTAATTGTCCCGAGCGGCCGGGATTCCCGGACGGCCGTGATCCCTGTCTGGAGGTTGACGACCCGGACATCCATCGCGAGGTCCCCGGAGGAGGCGCGGCCGCCATTCGTGATGGTTGTGACGATATCGAGTGTGATCGGGTCGGCGGCGAGGTCAGGGGTCATGACATCGAGCGCGGTGACAGAGAGGAGCGAGTAGGCCAGCCTCCGCTCGATAACCGTCCTGTCCGGGAGGTAGACGTTCACCGATCCCGATTCCCGCATACGACCGCCCTGCCACACTTTCACCCAGATATCGTAACGCCTGCTATTCTCAAGCACCAGCGAGACCTCCTCCTTTATGGTCTTCCCCGGTGTCAGGTTGCCGATTGGGAGAACCGTCTCCGCGACGACGATATCCGTCCCGGCCTCCTTCGCACTGACCTGCAGGTCGATGCTGCCGACATCAGCATAGACAGCGTCGAGATAGGGGATCACCACGACGGTGGTGACGTTTGACGGCGGCTGCCCGTCCGGAATGCTGATATCCATGCTCCTGATCGTCACATAGCCCACCTGGGGCTGGGGCGACGTGCACCCGGCCGCGAGCACCAGAGACAGGAGCACGACGACCGCTGCTGCACCGAATAGCCTTCTCATACTGCACCGGGAGAACCTTCTGAGCACCAGGAGAAAAGGTTTCCGGATGGCGGCTCCTCCTGACGGGTCCCCGGGAGAAAAGACAGGCGAGAGCCGTTATTATCACGCTGGTAGGCCCGCTGCCCGGAGATGTGCCGGGAACTGGGCGACCCCGGTTACCCTGTGGCCGCCTCGAGGCCGCCCGGCCTTCGGAACCCGGGTCGTCGATAGGTTCGATATTTTTCGTAGTTTACCATTGATTTATCGCCGCTCGCGCCCATGCTGTTACGTAGAACGCCAAACGGATGGGCGAGCAGGGTCGGCTCATGCCGCGCGGGAGCCGGCACACCGGCAATTCCCGAATTTGCGACGAATATACAGGCCCTCCGCGTAAAATAGTGGTTTAACAACGGCGGAAATCGTGTTCCTGCCTCGACGTGTAGACGCGTGTCACAGAAAACGTTAATAAGAGGATATCGAAGTCTGCAGTAGGCGCCGCCGGACTGGCCAGGCGGAGTGTGAATTGATGATACGAACAGAGAACCTCACGAAGGTGTACAACGGGAAGACGGCCGTCGACGGCCTGAACCTTGAAGTCGGGGAAGGCGAAATATTCGGCTTCCTCGGCCCGAACGGAGCGGGAAAGAGCACGACAATCCTGATGCTCACCGGCATGATCGAGCCTACCGGCGGGCGCTGCCTCGTCGACGGGATCGAGGTCGCCAACGACCCGCTGAATGTCAAGAAGATCATCGGCTACCTCCCCGAAGACGTTGGGTTCTACGGGAACCTGACCGCCGAGCAGAACCTGGACTACTTTGCCCGGTTCTACGGGATGGACGCAAAGGAGCGAAAGACGCGAATCGCAGAACTGCTTGCGCTGGTCCACCTCGACGGCGTCACCCAGAAGGCCGGGGAGTACTCTCGCGGGATGAAACAGCGGCTTGGGCTTGCCCAGGCGCTGATCAACGATCCGAAAGTGCTCTTCCTTGACGAGCCGACGGCAAACCTCGACCCCGAGGGAGTCAGGGAGTACCGGGAACTCGTCGAGCACCTCGCCGCTGAAGGAAAGACGGTCTTTGTCTCTTCCCACATCCTCTCCGAGGTCAGGGAAGTCTGCCGGACCGTCGGGCTGCTCGCGAAGGGGAAACTGGTCGCGCAGGGAACCCTCGAAGAGGTCGCCCGGACGCTTGCACCTTCGGACGGCGATACCGTCAGGATCGTGGTCGAGACCGGGGAGCGGCTGCCCGACCTCGATGACCCTGAGATCATCGGCGTCGAGAGGAACGGGAACCGGGCAGTTGTCCGGGCAACGACCGACATTCGGGACCGGCTTGCAGCAACCCTCTTTGAGCAGGGGCTGCACATCAGGGAGATGCGGGTCGAAGAGCCTGATATCGAGGACGTCTTCATGGCGATCTACCGGAGGTGATATGATGGCACTCGATCGATTGCTCAACGTAGCACGGAAAGAGTTCTCCGACCACATCACCAGCAGGCGCTTTGTCATCATCCTCGCGCTGTTCCTCGTGATATCGGCGATCGGCATGCACACCGGCATCGGGCACTACAATGACAGGCTCGAGTCCTACAACCAGCAACTCCAGCACATGGAGGAGAGTGATGTTCATATCAAGGTCGCCGGCCCCTACGCGGGCTGGATGCCCGAGAAACCCTCGATCATGCTCATCTTCAGCGCCATGATGGCCTACATGACGACGCTTGGTGCCGTCCTTGCCATCGCCATCGGGTTTGACCTGGTCTCAAAGGAGAAGGAGACACGATCGTTAAAGTCGCTCCTCTCGCACCCGATCTACCGCGACGAGATCATCAACGGCAAGGCGGTCGGTGGTATCGCCGCGCTCGGGTTTGCCATGGCACTCGCCCTCGCCATATCGCTTGCGATGCTCCTCCTCTTCTCGGTCGTCCCGACGCTTGAGGAGTTTACCGCAATCCTGATCTTCGGGGCAGTCTCACTCGGGTTCCTGCTCGCCTACTTCGCGATCGCGCTCACGATGTCGACGGTCTCCCGCGAGAGCGGGAACGCCCTGATCTACACCCTCGTGATCTTCTTTACCGTCTCCACGCTCCTCCCGGTGCTCGGGATGATGGCCGGCGACGCCTTCGCAGGCGAGCCGCCTGAGCCGCCCCAGACGGCACCCATGCCGAGAGAAGTCATACGTGTCGGCAACGGCGGACATTTCACCACCAGCGTCTCGAACGCCGCGGTGCATGGCGGCGAGGCGGAGGAAGATCCGGTGGGGGTAGATCCGGAGTGGCAACAGTACGAAGAGGATATGAAGGCATATAGCGAGAAAAGGCTCCTCATAAACGACGTCACAAACCTCCTCTCGCCGCAGATGAACTACTACAAGGCCGCGATGGCGGTCACGAACCCCCGGATCGCCGCGATGATGAACTCACCCTACAGCTCGCCCCCGATGTCGCAGGAGACCCCCGGGCTTGCCGAGGCGCTCAGCACCGTCTGGATGAACATCGCTGCGCTGATCGTCTTCCCGTCGGTCTTCTTTGCCGCGGCCTACATCAAGTTCATGAGGATGGATATCAGATGACCGCGAGAAAAATCCTCCTCACCGTGGCGCTGGCCGGTTCGGAAGAGCGGGACACTGCAGACCGAGATCCGGTGCGACTTTCCCGGGGAACTGATCGAGGCCGGCGATACCGTCGTCTTCGATCTTTTTGTCACAAACCGGGGGATGCCGGGACGTTTCGTGGTCTGTCACCCGCGGCCACCCATACCGGCACAGAGCGCCGAACGGAGGATCGGGCAGGGGGCGTCACGACCACCGGCATCAGAGATCAGGGGCACCGCGCGGGTGCCGTAATCCCGGACAACCACCAGGCCCGGCAGATCTCCGTGCCCCGCCGGAAAAGCGCGGCGATCTCCGCGCACGAAATCCTGATTCCGCCCAGACGTGTAGACGCGTGACACAGAAAACGTTAATAAGAGGAGATCAAAGTCTGCAGTAAGCGCCACCACAGGCCCAGGTGGAGTATGACATGATACAAATTGAGAACCTCACCAAGGTATACAACGGGAAGACGGCCGTCGACGGCCTGGACCTTACGGTCGGGGAAGGCGAAATATTCGGCTTTCTCGGCCCGAACGGAGCGGGGAAGAGCACGACGATCCTGATGCTCACCGGCATGATCGAGCCCACCGGCGGCCGGTGCCTGGTCGACGGGATCGAGGTCGCAAAGGACCCGCTGAAGGTGAAGAAGATCATCGGCTACCTCCCCGAAGACGTCGGGTTCTACGGGAACCTGACCGGCGAGCAGAACCTGGACTACTTCGCCCGGTTCTACGGGATGGACGCAAGGGAGCGAAAGGAGCGGATCGCGGAACTGCTCGAGTTGGTCCACCTCGATGGGGTCACCCAGAAGGCCGGCGAGTACTCCCGCGGGATGAAGCAGCGGCTTGGGCTTGCCCAGGCGCTGATCAACGATCCCAGAGTGCTCTTCCTCGACGAACCGACGGCAAACCTCGACCCGGAGGGGGTCCGGGAGTACCGCGAACTCGTCGAGCGCCTTGCCGGCGAAGGAAAGACGATCTTCGTCTCCTCTCACATCCTCTCCGAGGTCAGGGAAGTCTGCCGGACCGTCGGGCTGCTCGCGAAGGGGAGACTGGTCGCGCAGGGAACCCTCGAGGAGGTCGCCCGGGCGCTTGCGTCCCCGGACGGCGACGCCGTCAGGATCGTCGTCGAGACCCGGGAGCACCTGCCCGATATCGAGGACCCCGAGATCATCGCCGTCGAGCGGAACGGGAACCGGGCGGTCATCCGGGCAACAACCGATATTCGGGACCGGCTTGCAGCCTCCCTCTTCGAACAGGGCATGCATGTCCGCGAGATGCGGGTCGAGGAGCCGGATATCGAGGACGTCTTCATGGCGGTCTACCGGAGGTGAAGTGATGGCACTGGATCGATTGTTCAACGTAGCTCGAAAAGAGTTCTCCGACCATATCACCAGCAGGCGGTTCGTCATCATCCTGGGCCTTCTCCTGGTCATATCGGCGATCGGCATGCACTCAGGCATCGGGAATTACAACAACATGCTCGAGTCCTACAACCAGCAGCTCCAGCACATGCAGGAGGTCGATGTCGACGGCCCCTACGCGGGCTGGATGCCCGAGAAACCCTCGATCATGCTCATCTTCAACGCCATGATGAGTTACATGACGACGCTCGGCGCCGTCCTTGCCATCGCCATCGGGTTTGACCTGGTCTCAAAGGAGAAGGAGACACGATCGTTAAAGTCGCTCCTCTCGCACCCGGTCTACCGCGACGAGATCATCAACGGCAAGGCGCTCGGGGGTATCGCCGCGCTCGGATTTGCCATGGTGCTTGCGCTTGCTATATCGCTTGCGATGCTTCTCCTCTTCTCGATCGTCCCGACACTCGAGGAGTTTGCCGCCATCCTGATCTTTGGGGCAGTCTCGCTCGGGTTCCTGCTCGCCTACTTCGCGATCGCGCTTACGATGTCGACGGTCTCCCGCGAGAGCGGGAACGCCCTGATCTATACCCTGGTGATCTTCTTCACCGTATCCACGCTCCTCCCGGTGCTCGGGGCGATGGCCGGGGATGCCCTCGCAGGCGACCGGCCTGAGCCGCCGCAGTCGGCCCCCATGCCGACCCCCGTGGGGAGATCGGTCACCGCTACCGCCAGCGGCGGCGGATCTTTCACCACCAGCGTCTCGCAGTCGGTGGTGCACCGTGTGAGTGAAGGCCTGGACCCGGAGTGGCAACAGTACGAAGAGGACGTAAAGGCGTATACAGAGAAACGAATGCTCATAAACGACGTCTCAAATCTCCTCTCGCCGCAGATGAACTACTTCAAGGCCGCGATGGCGGTCACGAACCCCAGGATCGCCGTGATGATGAACTCACCCTACAGCTCGCCCCCGATGTCGCAGGAGACCCCCGGGCTTGCCGAGGCCCTCGGCAAGGTCTGGATGAACATCGCCGCGCTCATCGTCTTCCCGTCGGCCTTCTTTGCCGCGGCCTACGTGAAGTTCATGCGGATGGATATCAGGTGAGGACGATGACCGGCAAAAGATACCTCCTGGCTCTCATCCTCATCGCGGCGCTTGCCGTCCCGGGGGCGGCGGCTGTACAGAGCGGGACGTTGCAGACCGATATCCGGTGCGACTTCCCGGGCGAGCTGATCGAGGCGGGCGACACCGCCGTCTTCGATCTCGCGGTCACCAACCGGGGGGATACCGGGACATGCCTCCTCAACTACTGGACGTTCCGCGGCACCGACGGGTGGAAGATCCGGTTCGAGGCCGGAGACCGCGACGTCTACCGGATGCTGATCCCGGCCGGGGAGACAAAGACCGTCCGCCTGGTGGCGGAGACCTCCGGCCATGCCGCGGTGGGAGAGTATCCCATCCGGGTGGGTATCGGCGAGGGCACGATCTGGGTCTATGTCCGGGTCACGAAGACGCACGAGGGTGAAGTGGGAACCCTCGAACTCACCGTTGTGGATAAGGAAGGGAACGTCGTGAAGGGCGCCGATGTCGGCCTCTACGACGGCGATGCCCGCGTCGAGGGGATGCTCGCGACCGCCGAGGGCAAGGTCTCCATCGGCGCCCCGATGGGCACCTACACGGTCAACGTCGCCAAACCCGGCTACCGGTCGTGGGAGAAGGAGGGCGTCGAGGTCCGGATCGGTAAGACGACCGCTCTCGGGATCGTGCCGCTCGAGAAGGAGAACTTCTTTGCCGAGATCCGGGTGAAGTCCCCCTCCCGGATGGCGGCGATCGGCTCGAACCCACAGTACGAGATGACCCTGAAGAACGCCGGCAGGAACGACGACACCTACGCTCTCTCGGTCGATGGCCTCCCCGAACAGTGGTATGCCCGGTTCAAGGAGAGCCGGGACGCCACCGAAGAAGTCTCGGAGATCTACATACCGGCGGGCGAGGAGAAACCCCTCTACCTCGATCTCATCCCGCCCTACTCCGTCGATGTCGGCGAATATAACTTCACGGCGGTGATCGACTCCTCCGCCCGGCAGTATGAGGAGAACCTGACACTCCGGCTCCGGGGGTCATACACCATGCGGACCTACGCGAAGAGTTACCGCCACGAGATCAACCGCGGCGACACCCTCGCGTTCGACATGACGGTCTCCAACGCCGGCGTCGGGGGCGCGCTGACGAAGATCGGGATCAACATGAGTGCACCGGAAGGATGGCGGGCGACCGTCGACCCGGCAACGGTCGCGAGCCTCGAGCCCGGCGAGCGGGCGACGGTGCGCGTGACGGTGGTCCCGCCGGCCGATATCGTCGCCGGCGAGTACAAGGTCGTCGCCCTGGTGAAGAGCGACCAGGCCGAAGGGGAGGATGAGTTCAGGATCGTGGTGAAGGAGCAGTCCTACGTCGCGATCCTCGGCCTCCTGGTGATGGCCGGGGTCGCCGCGGGGCTCTGGTATATGTTCAGGAAGTACGGCCGCAGGTAGGGCCGGAACCCTGAGTATCTATTTTTCACTGTTGAAACCCTGTTCTGGCCGTGGTGGGAGCGTGGGCATCATCGCGTCCCGGAGGCCATCTCTACCTGGTGGCGGGATGGATATCGGGTCTAGGTTTTCCCCGAACTTGCCGACGTAGCAGTGGGCCGTGGCTGGTATAGCCTGCCCCGCCGCCCCTTTCGGCCTCGGAGCTGCATTGCCTTGCACCGGTGGAGAAACTCGTGCTCCCTTCACTCAAACCGGGCACAGCCCTCCGGGACCAGGATCTCGAACCGCGCCCCCTCGCCCGGCGTCCCGGTCTCCCGGATGCTCATCCCGGTGATCGAGAGGATCTCCTGCACCAGGAAGAGCCCGAGACCTGTATGGCTCCCGAAACCCCGCTCGAATATCCTCTCCTTATGCTCGGCGGGGATGCCGACGCCGTTATCCTCCCAGACTATCCGCGCCCCGCCGCCGTCGGACACGGCCGTGACCCGGACCGTGGTCACGGTCTTCCCGTGCCGCAGGGCGTTCTCAAGGAGGTTGTAAAAGACCGTCGAGAGGAGCGGATCGGCGTAGACGGAGACCTCATTGAGGTCGGTGATGATCCGGATCCGGGTCTGCCGGAGCGCCTGTGCCGCCGCCGAGACCAGGGGTTCGACGGGGAACCACCGGGGAGATCGGGCGCCGAGGTCCTGGTAGTCCCGCGTGAACTCGATCTGCGACCGTATGATCTCGACGGCGGCCTGCTGCTTCTCGAGGGCCGCGGCGACGGCCGCATCGAGCGGCCGGTCCTGGAGGAGGGCGATATGTCCGAGCACCACCGTGACCTGGTTTAAGATGTCGTGCCGCACGATGCTGTTCATCAGGCTGAGCTTCCGGTTGGCCTCGATGAGCGCCATCTCGGCCTGCTTCCAGGCATTTATGTTGTGGACGGCGTAGTCGACCGCAACCAGGCGCCCATCGTCGGCGTAGACCGGGATCGGGCAGACCTCAACCCAGGTGTAGCACCCGTCTTTCCGGAGCGCTCGAAAGACATACAGCCGATCGGCGCCCGGCTCCTGCATAAGGGCACGGAACGTTTCCCGGTCGTCGGGATGGACCGACCGCTCGACGAGGCCGGGGTCGTCCCTGAACTCCTCGCGCGTATACCCGGTCAGGCGCTCCCATGAGGGGCTGACGTACTCGATGGCCGGCGGCAGTTTGGTTGCACGGATGTAGCAGTCGTGCGACCGCTCGACGAGCGTCCGGAACCGCCTCTCATTCTTCTGGAGCCGTTCGTGCGCACGGATCCGGACAAGGAGGTCGGCAAGCAGGTTGCCGACGACCGTGAGCAGCGCGACGTCATTTCCCGACCAGGACCGCTCCTTTGCGACGGTCTCAAACCCCATAACTCCCAGAACCTCGCCGGCGGTCGCGACCGGCACCAGGATCACCGACCTGACCCCGTACTCCAGGAGAAACTCGCGCTCCGCCACCGCCTCCGCCGGCAGGTCGGCTATATCGGGGATGCAGATCGTCCTGCCGGCCACGATCTGCGCCATCCCCCAGGAGAGCGAGACGATCGGAACCTCCTGCCGGCGCGCGATCTGCGACTCGATCCCCTCCGCGCACCACTCGTGGGTGTTCTCTGCATGGGTGCGGTTGCTGCTGAGCCGGAAGATGCAACTCCGGTCGACGTCCAGGAACGACCCGAGCGCCCGGATCGCCCTGTCCAGGGCTTCGTCCAGGTTCTCGGGGTGCAGGGCGATGAACCACCCGGAGATCGAACTCACCATCCGCTCGAGATCTACCCGGCGCCGGATCTGCGCCTCCATCCGTCTCCGCTCGGTGATGTCGCGGAGCGACTCGATGGCGCCGGAAAGCCTCCCCTGCGCATCATAGAGCGGCGATGCCTTTCCCCAGAGGTAGGTTCCCTCCCCGCCGTTGGGGGAAGGGATATGGATCTCGCGGGCGATGCTCTCTCCCTTGCGGGAGAGAACAACCTCCGCAAGCAACGGAGAGCAAAACCCGGGCACCCTTCCGGAGACCACCCGGGCTCCCGACCCGATGATCCGGCTCCTCGGGACCCCGGTCACCTGCTCGATCGCCCGGTTCCAGATGGTCACCGTCCCCGCGCGGTCGAGCACGAAGGTCGGGTCGGGGAGAAAGTCGATGATGCCCCGGAGGGTTGCCTGGTAATCCTCCATCTCGCGGCACTGTGCCTCAAGCGACTCCTGGCTTGCTTTCGCCTCCTCAAACGCCGCGACCATCTGTTCCTGCGTCGCGCGCAACTCCTCCTCGAACCGTTTCCGGCCGGATGTGTCAATCATCGACGCGACGGTGCGATCCGTTCCCGGGATGCACCCGACCGTCATATGTATCTCCCTCTCTCTGCCCTCCCGGTCAACCATCCGGAACTCGTAGGTCCCCGGTGCGGCGCCGGGATCCCGCCGCCGTTGCCGGTGATAGCCGGAAAGACGCTCCAGGTCCTCTGCAACGACGAACGCCGTCCAGGGCATCTTCCCTTCCACTTCTTCGCGGGAGTAGCCGGTGAAACGCGTAAATTCGCTGTTTACGAGGATGATCGTCATATCATCCTCGATGATGATGGTGGCGGAGCCCGTGTGCTCGAAGATGCTCCGGTACATGTCCCCGGACCGCTGCACCTCCGCCTCGGCCTGCCCCCGCCGGACCCCCTGGAGGATCATATTCCGGAGCTCGGCAAACTGGGTGGAGGGGTTGCCGTTCTTCTGGAGGTAGAAGTCCGCGCCGTTGTTGATCGCCTCGATGACGACCTCCTCGCGCCCGCGGCCGGAGAATATGATGAACGGTGTCGTCATGCCGCGTCTGCGGACCTCTCTTAAGAATGTGATGCCGTCCATCTCCGGCATCTCGTAATCGGCAACGATGGCGTCGTACGGGGTCGCGGCAAGCATATTAAGCCCCTGCAGGGGCGATGGCGTCACCTCAACCTGGAGATCTCCGGACCGTTCCAAAAAGATCCGGGTCAGTTCGAGAAGGGCCGGTTCATCGTCGACTACAAGAACACGGAGCATGAACCCATCCTGCACGGAGAGATGAGCGATAGTAACCATAAATATTGTGATTCTGTATCGGCGCTCACGTCTGGAAGACCGAAGAACAGTATTCCTGCCACCCGGGGATCGCAGATCCGGGAGTTCGCCGCACTTGCCGCACCTGAGGCCGGCACCGGCCCGGGAAATTATTATCGTGTTCCGGCGCCATCGTGCCGCTGGACTGGATGACGAGTGTATGTATCGATACGAACCTCTTCCTCGAACTCTACGAGTCGGAAGAGGGCCCGGGCGAGATCTTCGCCGATATCGGGGTGCTCAGGGAGCAGCTCGTCTTCCCTGATATCATATTCGATGAGTTCCTTCGCAACCGCCCAAAGGTGCTCGACCGGATTGCCGAAGACGTGCGGCGGCGGGAAACCGGGGAGGTCCGGGCGCCGTCCGTCCTCCGGGGGAACCCGAACGTTGCCGCACTGCAACGGGCAGGCGAAGAGTATAACCGGGTGGTCGGTGCCCTTTACGCCGACGTCCAGGAGCTGATCGCCAAGCCCGCCGCCGATCCGGTCGCCCGGGCGTTTGCCGACCTCTCGCGTGACCCCGGTGTGCGGGTCTTCCGGCGAACAGACGACCTCATCACGCGGGCCCACCGCCGCAAGCTCCTCGGCAACCCCCCGAAGAGCGCGGGTACGGATACCGTCGGCGACGAACTCGTCTGGGAGACGCTCCTCCTGAACCTCGAAGGGGACCTGGTCCTCGTCACCCGGGACCGGACATACCGCTATCACGCCGCCTACCTCGTGCAGGAGTACCGGGAGAGGACCGGCGGCGGCCTGACCATCACCGACCGTATATCCGACGCCCTGGCACTCGCCGGGCGGCCGCCGTCGCCGGCGCTGGTCAGGTTCGAGAGCAGAGAGTAGTGCAGCGGTGCTCAACAGCCGGTACCCAAAAAACTACATGATGCCCCTGGGGCCACAGGCATACCGGATGAAAAGATTGGGGGCCATTTTCATACGAAAGAGAGTGCCGATCGTTTTTCCTACCCTCCGGAAGGCCGCATCGGGGCATGCGCGGGGACCGCCCCTGCCTCCACCGGGGCGATAACAGGGTGAAACCGAAGGAGAACCGGGTCCGGGCTGGTTCTCCCCTGTCCTCTCCGGAAAACCGACGGTAGAGGCGCGCCCGGGCATATCGCTATGATTGCCTCGCCCCTGGCGGGGAGGATGCAGCGCGGCGGGTGGGGCTGCTGGAGAACGTCCTGGTATTCTTTACAGTCCGGGCGAGGCTGGTGGGAGTTGAGGCATTATCTGCCTCGGCGATAGAACTACGGTCCGATGCCTGGGATCCGGGTACTCACCGTACGGTGGATGGGATCAAGATTTGACGCCTGAAGTTCGGGACGATGAAGAACTCCGCCGCAACCCCAAATTCCAGAACGCGAGAAGCTGAACTTGGACTTGAAGAGGTTCAAGTTCTCGTTGTTTGCCCCAACGTTCTCCATCCGCCGGTAGCCCTCTTCCTTTGCCTGCCGGAGGAGGAGCCATTGCAGGAACTCGTTGCCGGGCATTGCCGTCATCTTCGGCGCCCCCATCCAGAGGGTGAAGGCCTTGTACTCCTGGGTGGCCTGCACACCCCGTCACCGCGCCGTCGGCGTCGTAGAGGTAGTAGAGCCCGAGTTCGTCGGGATACGCCCGGAAGAGGTCCTCAAAGTAGGCCCGGCTGATCATCGGGATGTTCATGCCCGGGTCGCTGAACCGTTCCGCGACGGTGGAGTAGAAGACCGAGACGTCGGTGCTCTTCTCGAAGTGGTAGCCGCTCTTCTCTACTTTCCGCAGTTTGGTGCGGAGGTTGGATGAGAAGACCGTTCCAGATCTCTGCAAGCGGCGGCTCAAGGTCGATGACGTACGAGAAGTGGATCCGTGCTTCGTAGCCCTCCCTGAGGAACTGCCGGATATCGATGAACCCCGGGACCTGGGTCAGGGCGAGGTAGTTCGGAGCCAGGGCCGCGATCTCGCTCTCAAGGTCTTCCGCAACAGACCTGAGCATCGATTCCTTCTTGCTCTGTTTGGCGGCATCGTAGCTCTGGCCCATGATGAACCCGAGATACGGTATCACCGACTGGAGGGGAGGCGGGGAGAGGAGGATGGTGAGTCCGTGTATCTGCTTCTTGAAGAGCGGGAAGATGCAGATCAACTCATTGCCCCTGAAGATCCCGTAGGGAAGGAACGTAAAGCCGGTATGCTTCTCCGTAATCTTCATGAAATCCCATTTGTGGAAGAGGCGGCCGGAGACACTCTCGTTTACGAACGTATCCCAGGTATCCGCGTCGTCGATAAGCCCCGCTGTCATCCCCTCACCCCCTGCTCCGGCGGATGTGCCGGTTCTGCCCGAATATCCGTGGGCGGTTATATATACATTTCTCCGGAGGGGGCCGGTCGTCCCCGGGCACCGGGCCCCCTGCCCCCGGAGGGAGGCGGGTCTGCGGAATCACAACGTTCAAGCCGCCCGGGACACCACATAAACTGCGTGTTCGGTGCGGACCAAAGCCGGGGACGCTCACCGTACCGGAGGACTGATCGGAGATGCTCACGAACCGGGAACTGGAACGCTACGGGCGGCAGATCGCGCTCTTCGGAGAGGAGGCACAGGAACGGCTTACGAGTGCCACGGTCATCGCCGGGGCCGGCGGGCTCGGGTGCCCGGCCGCCCTCTACCTTGCCGCCGCCGGCATCGGGGAGATCCGGCTCGTAGACGGCGACGTCGTGGACCGGACCAACCTGAACCGGCAGGTGCTCCACGCCGACCGCGACGTCGGGCGGGCGAAGGTCGAGTCGGCAGCCGGGAAACTCCGGGCGCTGAACCCGGAGATCACGGTCGTCGCGACGTGTGCGTCCATCGATGCAGAGAACGCCGCCGCGCTTGTGGGCGGGGCCGACCTTATCATCGATGCCACCGATAACTTCCCGGTGCGCTACATCCTCAACCGTGCGGCGCTCGGCGCCCGGGTCCCGCTCATCCACGGGGCGGTCAGGGGGTTCGACGGGCAGGCGACGACGATCGTCCCCGGCCGGACGGCATGCCTTGAATGTGTATTCCCCGTGGCGCCGCCGGCGGAGGGCGCCACCCCGGTCGTCGGCACCACGCCCGGGATCATCGGGCTTGTCCAGGCGAACGAGGCAATCAAGTACATCACCGGCACCGGCGACCTCCTCCTCGACCGGCTCCTTGTCTGGGACGGGCGGGCCGCCACCATGACGACCCTGCCGGTCGAGCGGCAGAGACTGCAGCGCGTGTGGAGACAACCGGTGCTGAAGAGAGGAGAAGAGGAATGCAGGTTCGGGTCAGGGCTTTCGCCCGGTTGCGGGAGGCCATCGGGGGGGATCTCACGCTCGAGGTTCCCGAGGGGGCGACGGTGAACCGGCTGCTTGCGGCGGTCGGGGATGTCTCGGGAGAGGCGCACCGGGCGCTCTTTGAGGAGAGTGGAGAACTCAGGGGATACGTGATACTGATGCACAACGGCAGGCGCCTGCGGCGTGCGGAGGCCGGAACGCTCACCCTCGCCGACGGGGACGAGGTCGCACTCTTCCCGCCGGTGGCGGGCGGGTGACGGAGAAGGTTGGTATGATCAGCGTAACACGAGACGATTTTGACGTGAATGCCGTGATCGACCGGGCAAGAAGGCCCGATATGGGCGCCCTGGTCACTTTCCTCGGCGTCGTCAGGGACGACGGTGTCGAGGTGATGGAACTTGAGGCCTACGAGGGGGTCGCGGTGCGGGAACTCACGGAGATCCGGGACGAGGCGTTTGCAAAATACCCCATCGGGTCCGTCGACGTCATCCACCGTATCGGGAACCTGCGGGTCGGGGAGAACATCCTCCTCATCGTCGTCGGTGCCGGGCACCGGAAAGAGGCTTTCGACGCCTGCGAGTACATCCTCGAACGGATCAAGCAGAGCGTCCCGATCTGGAAGAAGGAGATCGGGAAAGACGGCAGCGAGCGCTGGGTCCCGGGTGAGGCATCCGGGGGCGATGCATGATCCGGCTGCAGTCGTGCCGGAAGGCTTACGCGAAGGAGACCCAGCGGTCCGTCCCGCCGGAAGAGACGCTCCTCCTGGCACGGGAGAGGCTCCCGGCGGCGGGGATCACCCGGGTCGCCGATATAACGAACCTCGATCGGATCGGGATCCCGGTCTTCTCGAGCATCCGGCCGACAGCCGGGGCGGGGGCGATATCGGTCTACAACGGCAAAGGCGCCACCCCCGTCGAGGCGGAGGTTTCGGCGATGATGGAGGGGATCGAGCGCTACTCGGGGGAGATGGGCGATCAAGAACTCGCCGTCGGGAGGTATAGCGAAGTCTCTGCCCGGGAAGCCGCGCTCGATCCGGCGGACCTGATCCTCCCTCCCCTGGTCCCGGCCGATATAGCGGTCCCCTGGGTCGGGGGTTTTGATATCGTGCAGGAGGAGGAGATCCTCGTCCCGGCCCACGCGGTCTTCCACCCCCTCCCGCTGACCTCTGGCCGCCTCTTCCGGACCAACACCAACGGGCTTGCGTCAGGGAACACCCTCGAAGAGGCGACCTTCCACGCCCTGATGGAGGTGGTCGAGCGTGACGCCTGGTCGCTTGTGGAGGTGACCAAAAAGACCGGCCCCCAGATCGAGGGGATCACCGGCGGGCTCGCCGCCGACCTCCTCGCGAAGTTCGCGGCCGCCGGCGTCGAGGTCACCCTCAGGGACATCACGAGCGACACCGGCATCCCCACGGTGGCCGCGGTCGCCGACGACGTGGTGCTCAAAGACCCGGCACTCCTGACGATCGGGATGGGGTCGCACACGTCCGCCGGGATCGCCGTCCTCCGGGCGCTCACGGAGGTCGCGCAGAGCAGGCTGACCCAGATCCACGGCGCCCGGGAGGATACCGATACGGCGGACGTCAGGAAGATGATCGGCTACGAGCGGACGAAACGGCTGAACCGGCACTGGTTCGCGGAGAACGGTTCGATCGAGTTTGCAGCCATGCCGTCGTTTGACAGCGACGATTTCCTCACCGACATCGACTGCGTCATCGACCGGCTCTCTCTTGCGGGGCTCTCGCGGGTGATCGTGGTCGACCTCACCCGGCCGGAGATCGGCATACCGGTCGTCCGGGTGATCGTGCCGGGGCTGGAGGTCTACGCGGTGGACCAGGACCGGATGGGGAGGAGGTGCCGTGACGCGCGGAGTCGTCGTCTTCCTCGGTCCCAGCTGTGACCGCGCGGCCGCACGGGAGATCCTCGATGCCGAGTACCGCCCGCCGGCAAAACGGGGCGACATTGCAGAGGCTGCAGGCGCCGGGGCCCGGATCATCGGGCTCATCGACGGCGTCTTCTTCCAGGACTGTGCCGTCGCCCACCGGGAGATCCTTGCCGCGCTCCGGGCGGGCGTGCGGGTCGTCGGCGCCTCAAGCATGGGGGCGCTCCGGGCCGCGGAGCTCGACAGCCTCGGGATGGAGGGCGTCGGGGAGATCTACCGGGCCTACCGCGAGGGGAGGCTCGTCGCCGATGACGAGGTGGCGCTCCTCTTTGACCCGGAGACATTCGTGCCGCTCTCCGAACCGCTCGTGAACATCCGGGCGACCCTGCAGCAGGCGCTCGCGTGCGGGGCGATCGGCGCCGATGCGGCCCGGGGGCTCCTCGACGCCGCCCGCGGGCTCTACTTCCCGGAGCGGACCTACGACGCGGTCGTGGAGGCGGCGGAGGGAAAGGTGGATCCCGGGGATCTCACCCGGTTCGCGGCGTTTGCCGGGGAGCATGCCGTCGACCGGAAGCGCGAGGACGCGATCCTCGCGCTCCGGTACATCAGGGGCTTTGCCGAAGATCTGTTGTGACCGTTGAACCGGACGGTTCAACGATCCCACCGCGGTTGCCGTAGAAATATATCACCGCCGGGACCGACGTTCGGTACACCGGTGCGGAAAGAATTCCGCATCGTAAGGAGGCAGAGTACCATGAAGCGAAGAACAGTTTTCGGGATCGGGGCGACGCTCCTCCTCATCGCGGCCGTCGTGCTGCCGGCGAGCGCGGCGGGTCCGTGGAGCGCTCCACAGGCAGACGACGGCGCCGGTGACTGCGTCGGGTGCGGGCAGTACCGGCACCAGAACGGCGGGGGTCAGCCGGACGACCACGCCCGCGACGGCGACCGGGACCGGCTGCACCTCTCGGACGGGTCCTGCGGCACCTGCCCGCGCCGGTGATGCCGGCGGGGAGGGCCGGTGCCCTCCCCCTTTGAGCGACTCTCCTGCAACCTACCTTTCCTGACCCACCAGACCATCCCGGGGGGCGGCACACCCCCGGGAAACTCTCACGGTCGCTTATCCATACCACACGTCCGCTGCCCGGAGGGCCGCCTCCCCGGTCGACCCGGCGGCGGGTAAAAGAGGGAGACCTGGTGCTGCCCGTCCTCCGGAACGAGGCGGTTCACGAACTCGAAAGTCCCGACGGTAGATGATGCGCGGCGTCAAAGCATTCATATGTGTAAAAAATAATCAACATATGTTGACACTATCTTTCAGCACCATCCCCGAACTGGCACGGTTGTTGTCCCTGCTCGGAAACGAGCAACGGCTTGCCATACTCCGGTCGATCGCGACCGACGAGAAGTACGCGCGCGAGATCGCCGAAGAGCTCGGCATATCGCGCCCGCTGGTCGCGATATACCTGCGGCAGCTCGAGAAGCTCGGGCTTGCGGAGGGGAACAGCCGAACGTCGGACGAACCGCCGTACCTCCGGAGGTACTACCGGGCGGTGCCGTTCGAGCTGACGGTGGACCTGAACGTGATTCTGTCATTGGAGAGGCCGTAGAATGAAACGGGATAGATGGAAACTTTTCCTGAAGGCGCTCTGGGGCGCCGTCATCGCACTGCTCGTGATCAGCCTTTTCGCCGGCCTGATCGGCGGTTCGAAGTTCTGGAATACCATGCTCGCTGGGTCCGTCTGGGTCATTATACAACTCGGTGTCCTTACGCTGCTCCTCATCATCGTGGTGCGGCTCAAGGAGTGGATCGAGGGGCAGGTGAAGAGCGTTGCAGATCGAGGCAACGATCTGCAGGCCCTGCAACGGTCGATGGAGCGGATTGAAACGAAGGTGGAGCGGATCGAGAAGATCCTCACCGAGGTCTCTGAGTGACGTAGTTCCCGGGCGATGCGGACACCGCCGGCCGGGAACCGGGGGGAGTGACCCGCAAAAATTGGTTGTATGGTATGGAGGACGTGCAGGAGTGCGCCTGAGGGTATGATGGAAAGAGGCTGCGGCGCGGGCATCGCTCCAGTGGAGCCCCGCCTAGCCATACATTAGTATAACCCTCCAGTATAATAATCCTACCTTTTATTATAAGTTATAAAAATTGTAACACCTGGACCCCCTTCCCGCCGGCATCGCACCCTCCTGCCCGGAAAGGCACAGACCCGGTACGGGGACACGGCGGCACCATGGCGATTGCAGTCCTCAACGGGTCGCTTCATGGTGCATTCTCCGGTCTCCCCCGGCAGAGAGCCCCGGAGCACCTTCCGGGGGTGCGATGGGCCCGCGCGCCCTGCTCCGAATGGAAGGTTTTTCTATCCGGGCATCCCTTCCTACAAGAGGTGATTCTATGGCGATTGACTGGTACGGAGAGTTTGTTGACACAGACCACAGACCCGGGCCGGGCGAACTCGTAGCCCTCTACTACTTTGAACCGGCGAAAGGAATCAGCAGGGAGGAGGCCGTCGGGAGGATCGCCTCCGAGAGCTCGACCGGGACCTGGACGACGCTCTTTACCATGCCGCCCCGGATGCGGGAACTCCAGGCGAAGGCGTTCGAGATCGAGGGCAACTACGTAAAGATTGCCTATCCCCTCGCCCTCTGGGAGGAGGGGAACGCGGCCCAGCTCTTAAGCGGCATCGCCGGGAACGTCTTCGGCATGAAGGCGCTCGACACCCTGCGGCTGATCGATGCCTCGCTCCCGGCCGAATACCTCCGGCATTTCAAAGGGCCGCACTTCGGCATGGAGGGGATCCGGGATATGATGAAGGTCCGGGATAGGCCGCTCACGGGGGCGGTGCCGAAACCGAAGGTGGGGTTCACCGCGGAGGAGCACGCTGCGGTCGGGTACGAGACCTGGATGGGAGGGTTCGACTTCGTGAAGGATGACGAGAACCTGACATCCCTTGCGTTCAACCGGTTCGACGACCGTGTCCGGGCCATGACGAAGATGCGCGATAAGGCCGAGCAGGAGACCGGCGACGTGAAGTCCGCACTCATCAACATTACGGCTGATACGGAGACGATGGAGAAGCGGGCGAAGATGCTCGCGAACCACGGCTGGAACTACGCCATGATCGACGTCGTGGTGGCCGGGACCGCCGCCGTTGCGACCCTCCGGGACTACTGCTCCGACCTCGGGCTTGCGATCCACGCCCACCGGGCGATGCATGCGGCCTTCGACCGGGATGAGAGGCACGGCATCACGATGCAGTTCCTGGCGAAGATCATGCGGCTCATTGGCGTTTCGCAGATCCACACCGGGACCGCCGTCGGGAAACTGGTCGGCACGCGGGCGGAGGCTACGGTGCTTGCGGATATGCTCCGGGAGAAACATACGAACGCCGTGGACCACATGGCTCTTGACCAGGACTGGGGCGGGATCAGGAGCGCTTTTCCCGTCTCGTCGGGCGGGCTCCACCCTGGGCTCGTGCCGGACGTCCTCGATATCTACGGCAGCGAACTCGTTCTCCTTGTCAGCGGGGGCATCCACGGCCACCCGAGGGGCACGCGGGCGGGCGCAGAGGCGACCATGCAGGCCATCGAGGCCTGGCAGGAGGGCGAGACCCTCGACGAGAAGGCGAAGCGCGCCCCCGAGCTCAGGGAAGCCCTGGAGAAATGGGGATACTATAAGCCGAAGTGAGGGGTTTCGGAGTTTCTTCCCGCCTCCAGACGTTCTGTCCACTCGCACCCCACCCCGCCCCTAAAGGGGCGGGGGCAGTGCATGGCGATACCTATGGGAATCCGTGCCCCGCAATTGGCCTTGCCCCGGTCGCACATACCCATCGACCGATCTCCCCCGGGTATCGCCATTGGGGGAACGACTGCCGGAATGCCCGGAGCTTGAGAAGGCCGAAGGTCTTTAGGGGTCACCGCTCCCGCCTCCAACTCATCCCCGACTACCTTCACGTCCTCACCGGCCCCCGCCGCACTGAACCCCCGTCCACGGGGCCGCCGCTGTGCTCCCGCGCACCATCCCCGCCAGCCTCTCAAGCCCCTCCCGGAACTCGTCGATGTAGCCCTGCATCGAGAGGCTGCCCTCGGGAAACGGGCAGTCGATGTCGTAGAGCCGCTCGATCATCGGGTCGGAGGGGAGCAGGTCGACGGCGATCCCCGTCTCCTCCGACGCCTCCACCATCGCCTTCCGGAACGGCCCGATGCAGTAGGCGAGCCGGTGCCGGTAGGTGTCCCGGGTCTTCTCGAGGAACCCTTTCAGCCGGTAGACCTCGATCCGATGGAAATCCCGCCGGATCCGCCCGTCCGTGGTCTTGCCGAGCATGTAGTGGTAGTTCTGGTAGGGGTACATGCACTCGAGCTCCGCAGGAACGGTCCCACAGGTGCCGAATATGACAATATGGTACTCCGCCGGGTCGAGGACACCGTCGATGATCCGCCGGAAGAGCTGGTGGCTCGGGCTCCGGCTGTAGGGTTTCCTGACGGCGCAGGGCAGGAACAGGCCGATATCCTTCTGCGCCACCATATAGTCGTCGATGATGAACCGGTAAGCGTCCTCAAACTCCTTCCGGTAGAAGGGGGGGTCGAATATCTCAATCAGGTTCCCGTGCCTGTCCTGCACGACCCCGGTGACACGCCGGGGAGCACCCGTACTCCTTCTCTCCGCCATACTATCTTCCGCTATGAAAAGGGTTCATTTTTCAGCGTATACCTGTTGGCCATCGGGAAAGAAAAAACACCAGCCTCACGAGTGCAACGATTCTCGATTGCCGCCATTATCAACGGAGGAGGTCATCATCTTTTTTCCACTTTCTGGGAGTTTGCATCCGGGGGACGGTTTTTCCCGGGTATCCCACGTACTGCCCTCCCTCCGGGGGCGAGGGCCGAAGAGAGAACGCACGCCTGCGGGAGGGGAAGCCCTCCCGGTCCCTCCCCCCATATTACGCCACCACGGTCCACTGCACGGGGAGAACCCAATGTTCTGCTCTTCCCCGGGAACCGGCGCGAGAGCTGCTCCGGCACGGCCCTCCCGGTATCGCCATGATCAGATTCTCGCCCCCGGAGGGGCGGAGGAGCAGTAAAGGGCGGGAGGGGTTGCCGGAGAGGACGGTACGAGTATCCCTCCAGGAAGGCCGGGCGGGGCGGGGGCTGCCGGAGAGGAACATACGGGTACCCACCTGTGTGAAGCGCGGGCGGGATGGGGGACAGAGAGGAGCGCCATGGATGGGGCGGGACGAAGGCCAGATCTGGTCTGTCCGTTTGAAATCGATGCACGAGGGGATGCCCCGGAGGTCCCGGCACCGTCGGGGTCGGGACGCCGGCGGTTCGCACCGGGACCTCTTACTATGGGTTGCTCCCCGTCTGTGCAGGAACAGGCGGATGCTGCAAACCGGTGCCGGGCCCCATTCGGGCCCCTGCCGGAGACAAAAGGAAAGAGATAAATAGTCATCCTGCTATAGATGATATTGTTCGTACCTTTACGAACAAATTGTGCAACCGGCCCCCGCGGGGCCGTGACGGCACAGAACAAAAAGGAGATACCAGCTATGAACGCCGAAGATTTCCAGAAGATAATTGCAAACGCTATCGACAGTGAGGTTGAGTCGTATACCTTCTACAAATCAGTATCCGAGAGGGCGAAGGACGCAAACCTGAAGCGCCTCTTCCTCGAACTTGCCGAGGATGAAAAGGGCCACCGGGAGTACCTGCAGGGCCTGCTGCTCCGTGGTGCAAAGGAGATGCACTTCGTGGCTGTGAGCGATTACAAGGTCACCGATGCCATCGAAGAGCCCGAACTCTCGGTCGATATGAAACCGCTCGACGGCCTGGTCCTTGCCATCAAGAAGGAACTGCACGCTGTGCAGATGTACACCCGGCTTGCCGCTGCCTCTGCCGATGCCGGCCAGGAGATGATCTTCAACCAGCTCGCAAACATGGAGAAGGGGCACAAGGCCCGGCTTGAGGATATCTACACGAACATGGCATACCCCGAGGCGTGGTAACCACCGCCTCATCAAAACCTCTTCCTATCCGCTCTTCTGCAGGTGGACCCGCCCCGGCCGCACAATGAATGGTCCGGTGTCGAACCGCTTCTTCACCCGCAACCCGGGCCCCTCAAAACCGCCTGCATCCCGGGCTCCTTTTTTTTATTTTATTTAAGCGTTGGCATCGGCAAACGGCTATGAAGTAAGAACACAAACAGATCTGCACACGAGAATGAAGAAGATCGTCATCAAGGGGGCGCGGGAGCACAACCTCCAGAACATCACGGTCGAACTCCCGCGCGATCGGCTTATCGTCCTCACCGGCGTCTCCGGGTCGGGAAAGTCCACGCTTGCCTTCGACACCATCTACGCCGAAGGCCAGCGGCGCTACGTGGAGTCGCTCTCCGCTTACGCGCGGCAGTTCCTCGGGCTGATGAGGAAGCCGGACGTCGACAGCATCGACGGGCTCTCGCCCGCAATATCCATCGAGCAGAAGACGACGTCTAAAAACCCCCGGAGCACCGTCGGGACCGTCACGGAGATCTACGACTACCTCCGGCTCCTCTTCGCCCGGGTGGGGACGCCGTTCTGCCCGGAGCACCACATCCCCATCGAGGCCCAGTCGCCGGAGAAGATCGCCGACCACATCGCCTCCGTCATGGCCGGGACGGTCACCATCCTCGCCCCGGTCGTGCGGCAGAAGAAAGGGACCTACCAGCAGGTCTTCAAGGACCTCAACCGGGAAGGCTATACCCGGGTCAGGGTAAACGGCGAGATCCGCCGGACCGACGAGGAGATCACCCTCGAGCGCTACCGGAAACACGACATCGAGGTGGTCGTCGACCGCCTGTCGTCCGTCGACGACCGCTCAAGGCTCGTCGAGGCCGTCGAGAACGCCCTTGCAAAGTCCGAAGGGCTTGTCGTCGCCGTCGATGAGGACGGGCGCGAGGAAACCTGCTCGTCGCTCATGGCCTGCCCGGTCTGCGGGATCGCGTTTGAGGAGCTCCAACCCCGGATGTTCTCCTTCAATAGTCCCTTCGGCGCCTGCGAGGAGTGCAACGGCCTCGGGATCAGGATGGAGTTCGATCCCGACCTGATCGTCCCGGACAGGAACAAGTGCATCGCCGAAGGCGCCGTCGCGCTCTACCGGAACTTCCTCGACGGCTACCGGAGCCAGTACCTCGGCGCCGTCGCAAAACACTTCGGGTTCAGCGTCCTGACCCCGATCAAAGACCTGACCGAACAGCAGTACAACGCCCTGATGTTCGGCTCGCCCGACCGGCTCCGGTTCTCCGTGAACGCAAGGAACGGCGACGCCTCCTGGTCGCACTCCGGGTCGTGGGAGGGGCTCGCCCCGCAGGCCGAACGGCTCTACCACCAGACCCAGTCCGAGTATCGCCGCCGCGACCTCGAGCGGTTCATGCGGATCCTCCCCTGCCCGAAGTGCGGGGGCAAACGGCTCAAAGAGAAGGTTCTTGCCGTGAAGGTGGGGGGGAAGTCTATCGTCGAGGTCACCGACCTCTCCGTCACAGGAGCGCTCGCGTTCTTCCGGACCCTTGAACTCACCCGGAGCGAGCACGAGATCGCAAAGCAGGTCCTGAAGGAGATCGTCGCCCGGCTTGAGTTCCTTGAGCAGGTCGGCGTCGGCTACCTGACCCTCTCGCGGAGTGCAGGCAGCCTCTCGGGCGGGGAAGCGCAACGGATCCGCCTTGCGACGCAGATCGGGTCGAACCTGACGGGGGTGCTCTACGTCCTCGACGAGCCCTCCATCGGGCTGCACCAGCGGGACAACAGAAAACTCCTTGAGACCCTGCAGCACCTCCGCGACCTCGGGAACACCCTCGTCGTGGTGGAGCACGACGAGGAGACGATCCGGAGCGCCGACTGGGTCGTGGACATGGGGCCCGGGGCCGGGCTCCACGGCGGCGAGGTCGTCGCGGAAGGCCCGCCCGACGCCATCGCGAGAAATCCTTCCTCCCTCACCGGGCGCTACCTGTCAGGCGACCTCAGGATCGAGGTTCCGGCAGGGCGCCGGCAGAGCGGCCGGTTCATACGGCTCTCGGGCTGCCGGGGGAACAACCTCAAGGACATCGACGTCAACATCCCCATCGGCGTCCTGACGGTCGTCACCGGGGTCTCGGGATCGGGGAAGTCCACGCTCATCTACGAGACGCTCTACCGGGCGCTGATGCAGGAACTCCACGATTCACGGGAGTGCCCGGGGGAGTACGACGGTCTCGCGTTCGACGACGAGGTCGACAAGGTGATCGTCATCGACCAGAGCCCCATCGGGCGGACGCCGCGCTCGAACCCGGCGACCTACACCAAGGTCTTCGATGAGATCCGGAAGGTCTTTTCCGGGACGAAGGAGGCGAAGGTCCGGGGTTACAAGCCCGGCCGGTTCTCCTTCAACGTCAAGGGCGGGCGGTGCGAGGCCTGCCAGGGCGACGGGCTCATCAAGATCGAGATGAACTTCCTCCCCGACGTCTACGTCGAGTGCGAGGAGTGCAAGGGGGCGCGCTACAACCGCGAGACCCTCGAAGTGAAGTACCGGGGGAAGTCCATCGCCGACGTCCTCGACATGAGTGTCGAGGAGGCGATGGAACTCTTCGAGAACGTCCCCTCGATCAGGAACAAACTCGAGACGCTCTCACGGGTGGGACTTGGTTACATCAAACTCGGCCAGAGTTCCACCACCCTCTCGGGCGGCGAGGCGCAGCGGATCAAACTGACCCGCGAACTCGCAAAAAGGGCGACGGGGAAGACGATCTACCTCCTTGACGAACCGACGACCGGGCTGCACTTCCACGATGTAAAAAACCTGATCGCGGTCCTTGACGACCTCGTCGCCCGGGGGAACACGATGGTCGTGATCGAGCACAACCTGGACGTGATCAAGTCGGCCGACTACATCATCGATCTCGGCCCCGAAGGCGGGGACGCCGGCGGGGAAGTCATCGCAACGGGGACCCCCGAAGAGGTGGCGGCGGTGGAGGGGAGTCATACCGGGGCATTCCTGAAGGAGATCCTCGGAAGGCCATGATCGACACCCAGAGCCTGCCGACCGAGCCCGGGTGCTACCTCTTCTCCGACGCCGAGGGGACCATCATCTACGTCGGGAAGGCAAAAAACCTGAAAAGGCGGGTGTCGAGCTACTTCTCCCGGCACGACCTCGACCAAAAGACCAGAAGACTCGTCGCCGCCATCGCCACTGTCGACTTCATCGTGACCGACACCGAGGTCGAGGCGTTCATCCTCGAGAACACCCTGATCAAGAAGCACCAGCCGAAGTACAACATCGACCTCAAAGACTCGAAGAGCTACGCCTACATCCATGTCACCGACGAGCCCTACCCCCGGTTCCACGTCGCCCGGGGGCCCGACGGGGACGGCCGCTACTACGGGCCGTTCGTCTCTGCACGGGAGCGCGACGACCTCCTCCGTCTCTTGAAATCACTCTTCGGCCTCCGATCCTGCCGGCGCCTCCCCCGGCGGGCGTGCCTCCGGGCCCACATCGGCTCGTGCAGCGCTCCCTGCACCGGAGCAATCGGCGAGGAAGATTACCGGGAACGAACGAGAAAGGCCGAGGCGGTCCTGAAGGGGGATATCGCGGGGCTCATCCGGACGCTCCGGGAGGAGATGGCAGCTCTCGCAGGGCGGCAGGAATACGAGCGGGCGATGGAACTCCGCGACCAGATCGCGGCCCTCGAGGGGCTGCGGGAGCGGCAGCACGTGGACCGGCAGAAGGCCTATAATGAAGATATCGTCAACTACATCGTGAGTGAAGGAACCGTGTTCCTCATGCTCTTCAACGTCGACCGGGGAACACTGTCGGGGAAGCGTGAGTACACCTTCGACGAGACGGAAGGGTTCCTCGAGGAGTTCCTTGCCCGTTACTACGCGGAGAACGAGCCGCCGGAGGAGGTGATCCTCCCTGAGGCGGTGGACGACGCGCTTCCCGGCTACCTCTCCCACCTCCGGGGCGGCCGGGTCCGGGTGGTCGTGCCGCAACGGGGCGAGAAGAAGAACCTGCTCGACCTGGTCAGAAAGAACATCGAGATCGCGTTCTTCGGCGACCGGATCAAACTCGACGAGCTGAAACGCCGCCTGCACCTCCCGGATCTCCCCGTTGCGATCGAGTGCTTCGATATCTCCCACCTCTCCGGGACGGCGATGGTGGGGTCGATGGTCCGGTTCCTCCGGGGCAAGCCCGACAAAAGGAACTACCGGCGCTTTAGGATACGGACGGTCGAGGGCGTAGACGACTTCGCCGCCATCGCCGAGGTGGTCCGCCGCCGCTACTCGCGCCTGCAGAAGGAGGGCGGCGAACTCCCCGACCTGATCCTCATCGACGGCGGGAAGGGGCAGCTCGCGGCGGCCGGTGCAGTGCTCAGGGAGCTCGATCTTGCAATCCCCATCGCGGCCATCGCAAAGCGCGAGGAGGAGGTCTTCGTGCCGGGTTTCTCCCACCCCCTGCCGCTTGACCGGCACGAGAAGGCGTCGCTCTTCCTCCAGGAGATCCGCGACGAGGCGCACCGGTTTGCGATCGCCTACCACAGGAACCTGCGCAAGAAGACGGTGATATCATGACGGCATTCCACCTTACGGCAGATTTTGCGCCCCGGGGCTCGCAGCCCGACGCTATCCGGAAACTCGCCGGCGGCCTCTCCCGGGGCGAGCGGTTCCAGACCCTGCTCGGGGTCACGGGATCGGGGAAGACGTTCACGATAGCAAACGTCATCAACGAAGTTCAGAAACCCACGCTTGTCATCGCCCACAACAAGACCCTCGCGGCCCAGCTCTACAACGAGTTTCGCTCGTTCTTCCCGGAGAACCGGGTGGAATACTTCGTCTCCTACTACGACTACTACCAGCCCGAGTCCTATATCCCGAAACGCGACCTCTACATCGAGAAAGACGCCCAGATCAACCCGAAGATCGAGCAGATGCGCCTCGCCACCACCGCATCGGTCCTCTCGCGCCCCGACACCATCGTCGTCGCCTCGGTCTCCTGCATCTACGGGCTTGGAAACCCCGCGAACTTCCGGGGGATGGGGTTTGAGGTGAAGGTCCGTGACCGGGTGCGGCGGGACGATATCGTCCGGCGCCTCGTCGAGATCCAGTTCGAGAGGAACGACATCGAGCTCGCCCCGGGCCGGTTCCGGGTGAAGGGGGATACCATCGATCTTGTGCCCGGCTACTTCAACAACATCATCCGCATCGAGCTCTTCGGGGACGAGGTGGACCGGATCAGCGAGATAGATCGCGTCTCCGGCCGGCGGCTCGAGGCGATGGATTACTTCTTCGTCTACCCGGCCCGCCACTTCGTCGCCCCGGAGGAGGAGAAGGAGCGTGCGATCGCCTCCATCGGACAGGAACTTGAAGAATGGCTCCCGAACCTCGGTATGCTTGAATCGCACCGCCTGCGCCAGCGCACCCTCTACGACATCGATATGATCCGCGAGACCGGGACCTGCAAGGGGATCGAGAACTACTCCCGCCACTTCGACGGGAGGAAGGCCGGCGAACAGCCCTACTGCCTGCTGGACTACTTCCCGGAGGATTTCCTGATGGTGATCGACGAGAGCCACCAGACCCTGCCCCAGGTCCGCGGCATGTACCACGGCGACTACTCGCGGAAGAAATCGCTCGTGGACTACGGGTTCAGGCTGCCGTCGGCGTTCGACAACCGCCCGCTGATGTTCGACGAGTTCTCTGGGTATATGCGAAACGTCATCTTCGTCTCGGCGACCCCGGGGGACTACGAGCTGAAGCGCTCAAATGTCGCGGAGCAGATCATCCGCCCGACCGGGCTCGTTGACCCGGCGGTCGAGGTCCGGCCGATCGAGGGGCAGATCCCGGATGTGATCGCCGAGATCCGTGCCACCATCGACCGCGGCGACCGCATACTGCTGACGACGCTTACGAAGAGGCTCGCCGAGGAACTCTCCGAGTACCTGGCCGACCAGGGGATCAAGACCCGCTACCTCCATTCAGAGATCAACACCATCGAGCGGACCGAGATCATCCGGCAGCTCCGTCTCGGGAAGTACGATGTCCTCGTGGGGATCAATCTCCTGCGGGAGGGCCTCGACATTCCCGAGGTCGGGTTCGTCGGGATCCTTGACGCCGACAAGGAAGGGTTCCTTCGCGACGCCCGGAGCCTGGTCCAGACCATCGGGCGGGCCGCCCGGAACGTGAACGCGAAGGTCGTGCTCTACGCGGATACCATGACCGACTCTATCAAGAGGGCGATGGCTGAGACGGAGCGGCGGCGCACGATGCAGCTTGCCTACAACGCCCGGCACGGTATCACGCCGCAGACGATTCAAAAGCCGATCCGGGAGAAGGAGGTCGAGATCGCCGATATCAGACATGTCCCGAGGTCGGAGATCCCGAACCTGATCATCGAGCTCGAGGCCGATATGCGGGAGGCGGCCGAACGCCTGGAGTTCGAGCGGGCGATCGCGCTCAGGGATACGATCCGGAAGCTGCAGGAGGGGGGCACGGGAGAGGCCCGGCGGTGAGGGGCTTCTATTGCCTGGAGGGCGCACTTGCGCGTAACCAGTCCTCCCGACCGCACCACAACCCCCCTTCACGCTCCGGCGGGCGCCTCAACCGGGTGCGCCGTCCCGCGCTCCGGCAGGATGATCCAGAGCAGGATGTAGACGGCAATCCCGGGTAAGAAACCCGTGATCGCGGTGACGATGGCCCAGATCACCCGGATGATGTTCGGATCGATCTCAAGGTACTCCCCGATGCCGCCGCATACGCCGGCGATCCACCGGTCGGTTCTTGAACGGTACAACTTCTTCATGGCAACTCCGGGAGGTCAATTTGCCGTATGTGTAATAGGTGTTTCCCCGGGGGGTGGGAGAAGGGATGCCGGTTTCCGGGACCTCATCGGGATGCGGAGCGAACAGCGCCGTGCTTCCGGCGCTCCGGCCGGGCCCGTGCCTTCCCGGTCCTGGCGGACGGGGCACAGGCGTCGCAGCCGCCGCAGGGAGCCCTGAACTCCTCCCCGAAGTACGCGAGGAGCCGCTCCCTCCGGCACCCCGTCGCGGTGCAGTACTCCACCATGCTCTGCAGCTTCGAGCGTGCGACCTCACGCCGGAACTCGGACGGGAGGTCGCGGTCGATGAAGGACCGGAGGCGTTTTGCGTCGTCGTCGCGGTAGAAGAGGATGCAGTCGCCCGTCGCCCCGTCCCTCCCCGCCCGGCCGCTCTCCTGGTAGTAGGCCTCGAGCGTATCCGGCATATCGTAGTGGATGACGAACCTGACGTCCGGTTTATCGATGCCCATGCCGAACGCACTCGTCGCGCAGATGACCGGGATCTCCCCGCGCACAAACCGGTCCTGTGTCCCGGCCCGGGCCGCCGCCGTCATACCAGCGTGGTAAGGAAGCGCCGGGATACCATCGGTCCGGAGCCGGGCCGAGAGCGTCTCGGCCCCGTCCCTCGTCGCGGTGTAGACGATCCCGGCGTCGGTCTTGCGGCCCTGCAGGCAGGCGCGAAGCTGTTGGTACGGGTCTTCACCTTTGGGGATGACGGCATACCTGAGGTTCTCCCGGTTGAAACTCCCGACGTAGACCGCGGGATCTAAAAGATCGAGCTGCCGCGCGATGTCGTCGCGGACGTCCGGCGTCGCGGTCGCCGTCAGGGCAACCATCGGCACCCCCGGTAACCGTTCCTTGAGGACCGCAAGAGACCGGTATTCCGGCCGGAACTGGTGCCCCCACATCGATATGCAGTGAGCCTCGTCGACCGCGATCAGCGTGACGGGGAGGGATGCGATGAGCGCGAGGAAGTCGTCGCTGACCGCCTTCTCCGGTGAGACGTAGAGGATCTGGATCAGGCTCTCTTCAAGCTCCGAGAGGATCCGGCGTGTCGTTGCGTAGGATCCGGAGGAGTTCAGCGCTTCGGCGCTGATCCCGCGGGCCTGCAGGTCGTCGACCTGGTCCTTCATCAGGGCGATCAGGGGCGATATCACGAGCGTGATGCCACCGCCGATGAGCGCAGGGACCTGGTAGCAGAGTGATTTGCCCCCTCCGGTCGCAAGCACCGCGAGGACGTCGCGCCCGGCGAGGAGGTCTGAGATGATCTCCCGCTGGTATGGGTTAAACGCCGTATGCCCAAAGTAACGCTGCAGGATCAGGTGCAGGCGATCCATCACTCTATATATTGTGCTCCGGCGGCATAGTATCTTCGACCCCGAAAATCTGGCGGGATAGGGCCGGATCTGGCAGGGGGCCCGGGTGCATCGAGCCAGTGTAGTTTAAGCGTAAGAAGGATCGCCGATAGCCCCAGGGCCTCCACATCATCCCGCTGATGCGGCCTCGCGCGAAGACGCGAAGATCGCGAATGGGGGCAACCCCGGGGCGTGCGGGAATATCAGTCAGGTGCCATGGGATACTGCTGCATCGGTTCCCAATACCCGGCACCCTCACAAGAAAAACCCCGGAGCACGCCCGGGCACGGATTCCCACTGGGTATCGCGAGCACTGCCCCCGATCCTCGCGGGGCGGGGGAGGCGGCTCCGGTGCATGGGCGGGGTGGCGGGGACGAGGAGTGAACAACGTCCGGCAATTCGGAACCGATGCACAGTTGGACTATTGTGCCTTTGCCTCACGCACGAAAACCCTCAAAATATGGGGAAACGGCCCCTAACCGGAGACCTCGTCCCAGAACCCGGCGACGGCGGAGAAGATCCGCTCCCGGAGTTCGGTGAGCCGTCCCTCGTCGGCCGGGTTCCCCCCAGTCTCGTAGAGGCCGCGGTTGATCTCGATCTGGACCCAGGGGACACGGGCCCGCCGGTAATGCGCCACCGATATGAATCCGCCCCTGAAGGGATCGTTCATGGCAATCCGCCCCTCGCCGTCGAACTCTGCCTCGAACGACCGGGCAAGCGCCTGGAGCCACTCCGGTGGGCAGGTCACGAAGCCGCCCCTTTTCACCGGTCTCCCCTGCCGGTCCCCCCGGTTGCTCAGGCAGAAGAGAGGGCGCGGGCGCCCGGCATCCGGTCTGACCGGCGGGGCCCGCGGCAGCATGCTGTGGCAGTCGAACGCGATCTCGATAGGCGAGGCATCGAGGGCCCTGGCCAGCCGATCGTGGAACGGGTAGTAGTAGTCCTTCAGGAGGGTCCCTATCAGTTCCCTGCCGGGCACCTGACCCCTCCGGTACACCGGGGTCCCGTCCTGTGTAATGACCTTGACCACGCCGTCCTGGGACCGCGGCGGGTACTCGTAGGGCGGCCGGTTGGTGTCGACGAAGATCCGGGAGATGTCAAAATCGACCAGCACCTCTGCCCTGTCGTCGAACCCGTAGAGGAGACGGGTATGGGGGTCGCTGTTGAAGACGATCTCCTTCTTTGAGAGGCTGACGAGACCGCGGATCTCGGGAGGAACAGAGACGCCGCCGTGGGGGATCGAGAAGAGGAACGGGTACCGGCCGTTCACCCCTCCTTCCCCCCGCCGGGGCGTCTCCGGGAACTGACGCTCATCCTGTTTTCAACCGTATTCGTATGGTATGGGAAACCTGATACAAAAGTGCACTGGTCAGGGATGCCCCGGAAAACCCTGCCTCCCGGCCCGGGCGGACACGCATAATAAGGTGGAACACCTCTCTATCATCAGGAACGAGGGCCCCGAACGATGAGTGATACTGGAAGGGAGGAATGGTCGTCGACGCCGGGCTTCATCCTTGCAAGCATCGGATCGGCCGTGGGAATAGGAAACATATGGCGGTTCCCCTACATCGTGGGCTCCAATGGGGGCGGCGCGTTCCTGATCCCGTACCTGATCTCCGTCTTCCTCTTCGGCCTCCCCCTGATGGTGCTGGAATTTGCCATCGGCCGCTCAACGGGGAACTCGGTGGCCTCTGCCTTTCAATCCCTGCGACAGCGATTCTTCACCGTGGGCCTTGCCATCGTCGTCATCGTCTGCCTTATCCTCAGTTACTACCTCGTCATAACGAGCTGGGTGCTGGCCTATGCCCTCTTCTTTGCCCTCAACCGGCCGGTGGACTTCGGTGCGTTCACCGGCTCCTATCTCCCGCTCGCCTTCTTCCTCCTCTCGGGGCTTGCCGTCTTTGTGACGGTGCGGTCCGGGGTCAGGGAGGGGATCGAGAAGGTCGCCCGGTATCTCATCCCGGCCCTGGTCGCGATCCTCCTCTTCCTCGTGGCCTTCTCGCTCACCGGGCCCGGGGCGCTCGAGGGAATCCGGTTCTACCTCCTCCCGGACTACTCGAGGCTCGCCGACCCGGGCGTCTGGACCGCGGCGTTCGGGCAGGCCTTCTTCTCGCTCTCGGTGGGTATGGGCGTTATGCTCACCTACGGCAGTTATCTCAAGAGGGGAGACCTTTTCCGGAGCGCCTCCATCATCGCCGTCGCCGACATGGTGATCGCAATCCTTGCCGGGCTCATGATCTTTCCCCTCGTCTTCACCGCGGGAGTCGACCCCGCAGCCGGGGTGAACCTCGCGTTCGTCACCCTGCCCTCCGTCTTCATGGAGATGCAGTTCGGCATGGTGCTCGGGGCGCTCTTCTTCCTGATGCTCTTTGCCGCAGCGCTCACCTCTGCGGTCTCCATGCTCGAGGTCCCGGTGGCGACGCTGATGGACTCGTACGGCTACCAGAGGAGACGCGCGACGCTCCTTGTCTTCGCTGCAGTCATGCTCCTCGGGCTTCCGTCCGCCCTCAGTTACACCGCCCTCCGGTTCGAGATCTTCGGGGCTCCGTTCCTTGATCTTGCCGATTACACGTTCGGGACGATCGGCCTCATCGCCGCAGGGCTGATCCTGAGCGTCGTCGGGGGGTGGTATATGGACCGCACCCGGATCTGTGCGGAGATCGGCGGGTGCGGGTGGCAGCAGCGGATCTATATGGTGCTCATCCGCTACTGCGTCCCGGTGATCCTTGTGATCACGCTGGCCGCGAACCTCTTTTTGGCCGCGCTGTGAGCGGGGGGCACGCCCGGGCACGGCTCATCCTGCGGAGTATGCCCGGTCACCGTTCCCGGTCCTCGTTGCAGGCGCGAGGTGGGGGGTGCCGGAGAGATGTACCAGTAGCCCCCTTCCACGTGGCGGCAGCCTCCACGGATCGGTGCCCGGGTTCGCACCGGAGAATATCCAGCCCCGGCACCCACCTCATCGTGGGTGAGACGATCACCCGGGCCGGAACCGGGGTCCAGGAGAACGGGTTTTTCTGCCAGTCAGGCCGTCTGGATAACCGTTTCCCGCACCTGGGGTGTTGACGCCCGGACCCGCCGTGCCGCCGGAACGAACAACAGGCACCCTTCCGCCCTACCTTTCCGGGTACTCCTCTTCAGTGCACCAGACCTCGAGCGCCGTGTCCCCGGGCTCGATCCGGTCGGCATACGCCTCCGGCGTCGTGCCCTCGTCCATCCATATGGTGTCGGCCAGGTGGTCCCCGGAGATGCGGTAGAGGCAGCGGTACCTCCACGGTGATCCGGGTCTCACGTCCCGCTCGTAGATCTGCCGGGCAAGCCCGGACGAGCAGAAGATGCCTTCCTCCGGCTCGAAGAGGACCTCTTCGACGTAGCGCTGGATGTACCACCGGAGCTCGGAGACGAGAGCAAGCGCACTCCCGAGTGACGCCGTCCGGACACGTATGCCATACTCCAGCCTGTCGGGCTGATAAAAACGAAGAGCCCCCCTGCTGGTCTCGGACTTGAGCAGGGTGGTGTAGAGGTCAACCCCCTCGGGCTGAATGAGGAGGACGTTCATCGCATAGTTGTGGGCGCGGGAGGTCGATAAGGGTTCCCTTGAGGCGCGCATGAGGCAGAGCGAGAGACAGCACAGGTGAAGATCCGGGTGCCGGGCGCAGGAATGAGTGCGAAGGACAGGGTGCCGTCTCTGTTTTGGAGGAGTTCTTCACAGAAAAAACCGGGGGATGGAGGAGTCCCCATCAGATATACATGCGGGTGTCGGGAGCCGCCGCCACCTCGCGCTTCACCTTTCTGAGCGCCGCAAGGAAGTCCTCGTGGTCGACGGCATCGGCGTCCCGCCGGACCGCCATCATGCCGGCCTCACGGCAGACCGCCTGCAGTTCCGCGCCGGTGGTGTGTTCGGCGAGGTCCGCGAGCCCGGCAAGGTCCACGTCCCTTGAGAGGGACATCTTCGCGGTGTGGATCTTCAGGATCTCGAGGCGTGCCCCGGCATCCGGAAGGGGAACCTGGATGATGCGGTCGAACCGGCCTGGGCGGAGGAGAGCCGGGTCCAGCATGTCGATCCGGTTCGTCGCCGCCATGATCCGGACGTTGCCGCGGTTCCCAAAGCCGTCCATCTCCGCGAGGAGCTGCATCAGCGTCCGCTGGACCTCGGCGCTGCCGGAGGTCCCGTCGTTGGTGCGCATACTCCCGATCGCATCGATCTCGTCGATGAAGACGATCGCCGGGGCGCGTTCCCGGGCGAGGACGAAGAGCTCCCGCACGAGTTGCGCACCCTCCCCGATGTATTTGTGGACGAGTTCGCTCCCGGACATCCTGATGAACCGGGCACGGGACTGGCGGGCAACGGCCTTTGCGATCAGCGTCTTCCCGGTCCCAGGCGGCCCGTAGAGGAGGATGCCTTTCGGGGGCTCGACGCCCACGCGCTCGTAGATCTCGGGTTTCGTGAGCGGGTACTCGACCGCTTCCCTGACCTCCTCGATCTCTTCCTTCAGGCCGCCGACCTGCGCGAACGTGACGTTCGGCTGTTCATCGAGCTCCATGACCCTGACCCTTGAGTCATAGATGTTGCCGATCGTCTTGACGACGGAGAGCGTGTTGTTCACCGCCACCTTCATCCCGGGCTTGAGGATACGGTGGAGTTTCTCGCTGACCGTGGTGACGTACTCCTGGTTGTTGCCCTGCTGCCGGAGATACACCTCGCCGTTCTCCAGCACGTCAACCACAGCGGCAACAAACAGCGGCACCCGTTTCAGCTGGCCGTTCTCTTTGCGCAGTTGCATGACCTCCTTCTCAAGCAACTCGTTTTTTAGTTTATAATCCAGGATCTGCGCCTTCAGGTCCTGGATCTGGAGGCTGAGCATATCGTGCTCGCTGCCAGGGCTGCTGCCAACGGTTTCGTCCATGTTACTCATATAGTTGGATCTCCAACCTCATTATAGTGGTGGCAGTGACCATGCAGGGCAGAGGCATATCCAGGGGTATCGGGAGCGGAGACCTCCTTGTTTCACCCGAACCCATATCGTTTCTCTCGGGTGTCGACCCCGAGACGGGCATCGTCATCGAGCGCGGACATCCGCTTGAGGGCCAATCCATCGCCGGGCGCGTGCTCGCATTCCCGTACGGGAAGGGGTCGACGGTCGGGTCCTACGTCATCTACGCGCTCAAACAGAACGATCGGGCCCCTGCGGCGATCGTCAACACCGAGGCGGAGCCGATCATCGCGGTCGGCGCGATCATCGCGGAGATCCCGATGGTCGACCGCCTCCCGCCGGAGTTCTCCCGCCTCGCCCCCGGCACCCGGGTGACGGTGAACGGGGATACAGGCGAGGTATCATATGATGAGAACACGTGATACCCCCTGTGGAAACCTGCTACGATATCCTGGGGATCGCCCCTGACGCGACCCCCGATGAGATCCGGGCGGCCTACCGGAAGCTCGCCAAGCAGTACCACCCGGACGTCAACTCTGACCCTGATGCGAGCGAGCGGTTCATTGCCATCCAGCAGGCATACGAGGTGCTGATCGACCCGGAGGCCCGGGCGCGCTACGACCTCTCCCTCAGGCAGGGGGGTGCCGGGGCGGCACCGCGTGACCCGTTCCGGCACCGGGCGGCCGGCGCGGGAGGGCAGACGGCGTGGGCGCCGGAGTTCACCTGGAGAGCACAAGCGCCCGGCCCGGGGGCCGGATGGCCCGGCACCATAGCGGTCCTGATCGTCTGGGGCGTGGCATTCATCCTCATGCTCGTGCTCTCGCTCCTCTTGCGCGCGGTTATCGGCGGCCGGCGGCAGTAGTGCAACGATTCTCAATTACCGGCACGCTCAACGGAGGAGAGTATCGATCTTTTTTCACACTGTCCGGGGGTTTGCATCCCGGGAGGCGGCTTTTCCCCGGTATCCCCACGTGCTGCCCCCCTCCGGGGGCGGGGGCTTTGAGGAGGAACGTCCGGGTACCCACCTGCGGGGCGGGGAGATCCCGGGATCGAACCGGGTCCGGGCTCACTCCCTCTCCCGGGAAACCGGCGCGAGGGCGCCCCGGGCACGGCTTTCCACTGGGTATCTTCTCTGCCCCGCCCCCGGGGCGGGGAGGAGGCCGAAGCCGGGCGGGGTGGGGGCTACCGAAGAATCACGGGTATCCCCTGCGAAGGCCGGGCGGGGTGGGGGCTACCGAAGAAGCGTGGGTATCCTGCAGCGCCGGGCGGGGTGGGGATGCCGGAGAGGAACTTTGGGTGACATTTTGCCCGGGAAGGGACGAGCCCCCTCCCCGGTCCCTCCCCGTGGCGATAGCCACCACGGTCCAGTGTACCGGGACAAGCCTGGAAAACCGGGTTCTGGCTCTCTCCTCCCCCGGGAAACCGCTGCCAGCACTACTCCTGCGGAGGGGACGGAGGGGAGCGCTCCATGGGGGATGGGACGAAGGCCGGATAGGGCCTGTTCATCTGGAATCGATGCAGTAGTGCCCTTCGGTGCCGGATCACGCGAAACCTTATCAGGGGGGACCACCTCTCAACATCTCCACCGCGATTGTGCGGGTGGTTACCCTTCAGGGAGTGTGATCGCATGGAGAAAGTGAAACGATACCGGTGCAAGTACTGCAACTACATCTACTCCCCTGTGCGGGGAGAGCCGCATCGGGGTATCCCGGCGGGTACCGCGTTTGAAGACCTGCCGGCTGACTACATCTGCCCGGTCTGCGGTGCGACCGGCAAAGGCCCGATCGGGGCGTGGGGGTTCGAGCCCTGGGAGCCGACGAAGTACGTCTGCAAGATCTGCGGCTACGTGTACGACAAAAATCGCGGCGAACCGCTCCGCGGCTACCCGAAAGGTACTGCATTCGAAGACCTGCCGGAGGACTATACCTGCCCGGTCTGTGGGATGGACCCGAAGATCACGAGTTTCTACGGGTCGGTCGGCAAGGCGCAGTTCGACCCCATCCTGGATGTCTGACCGGGGAGGCGTCCCGGCCTTTTACGCGCTGGTTCCCCGGCGGTTTGCCTGGAAGATACGTGTTCAGGTTTCGCCGTGAAGCGCGCCCGCCCGCATACCGATGCCGCCGGCAGTCTCCCCGGCGGCAGGCGGCGCGCCCGCCGGTGCAGGAGAACCGTGCTCCGGCACGGTTCGGCAGTCTCCTGCGGCGGCGCTTTCTCCCGGGAGCCATGGCGCCCGGCAGGGCAACGCCGATCCGTTTGATGCTCTCCAGGGGCCTGAATCCGGCGGCCTATCGTTTTGCCCGAAAACCCGGGTCTACAGGACAAACCGGTCTTCTCAAATAGTGACGAACGCACCAACACTTAGGAAGAGTACGGCTACCCGCAAGAAGGTAATTATTCGCGAAGAGTATAGCGTTGAACACTCACGTGGCGCACAAGCAGCGGCAGATGATGTCGGATGGATTTCTTCGGTAATATTCTGGGTCAGGGGAAGAACGCGAACCCCTCGATAAAACAGGGCACCTCTCAGTTCGAGGCCGGAAACTACAGTGAGGCGGTGAAGAGCTTTGAGAAGGCGCTCAAGATCGATCCCGAAAACGGCCTGGTCCGGTTCTCCCTGGGCCAGGCGCTTGCCTGTCTTGGCAGGGACGGCGAAGCGGTGATCTGGCTCCGGAAGGCTCTCGAGTCGTCCCCCGGCGACGCCGGGATGCTGCGGGCGCTGGGGCACGCCCTCGCCCGGGCAGGCGATTACGAGGAGGCGGCCGGGTGCTTCGCAAAGATCGCCGAAGGAACTCCTGCTGATACAAACGCCTCGTACTGGCAGGGGGAGATGCTGGAACGGCTCGGGCGATATACCGACGCGGCGGCGGCCTACGCGCGAGCGCTGGACGGGAATCCGGAGAACGTCGTCCTGCGGGAGAGACTCGGGCGGATGCTCGAGCGGACCGGAGAATTCCGGGAAGCGGCGGCCAATTTCGAGCGGATCCTCAGGGCGAACCCCGGCAGCACCGAGACGATTGCGAGAATCGGGACCTCCCTCCTGTACCAGGGGGATTACCCCGGAGCCATCGAGTCGTTTGGCCGGGCGCTCGATGTGGAGCCCCGCAACCTCAACGCGCTCTACGGCAAAGCCCGGGCACTTGAGCACCTCGGCCGGTTCGTGGATGCCGCCGGCTGCTACGGGGAGATCGCCGCCGCCGATCCGGAGAACGTCCCCGTCTGGTACCACCGCGGCTCGCTCCTCCTCCGGGCGGGGAGGTATGCGGAAGCGATGGAGTCGTTCGACAAGGTCGCCCTCGCCGACCCGGACCACATCCCGGTGCGCTACTCCATGGGTCTCGTCTATGATACGCTCGGCCGCTACGACCGGGCGGTCAAGAGTTTCGACCACGTCCTGAAGCACGACCAGGGTCAGGTCCACGTTTGGTACGCCCGCGGGATGGCGCTCTTCTGCCTCGGCCAGTACGCCGAGGCGATCCGGTCGTTCGACCGCGTGCTTGAGAACCGGGCGGTGACCGGGATGAAGTGGATCGGGAGCAGCACCGACCTTGCGCTCTTCGAGAAGGACGACATGCGCCCTCCCGGGAAGCAGAAACCGCTGAAGTTCGACACCTTAAACGAGATTGTCCTGAGTTTCCGGGGGGTTGCGCTGCTCCGCCTCGGGCGGTATGCGGAGGCGCAGGAGAACTTTGAGCACGTCCTCGAGATCGACCCCGGCAATATCCCCGTCCTGCAGCAGAGCAGCATCGCCCTCATCCATCTCGGCAGGTATGAGGAGGCTGACCACTGCCTGAACGCGGTTCTTGAGAAAGAGCCGCATAACGCCGTCGCCCGTTCGATGAAGGCGGACATCCTTGAGAACCTCGGCAGGTACGGCGACGTGCTCGCTGTGCTTGACCGGATGCGGGACGCCGGTGGAGACGACCTCCACCTCCTGTACAGGAAGGGGGAGTCCCTGATGCACCTCTCCCGGTATGCGGAGGCGGCGGAGGCGTTCGGCGCTCTCCTCAAGGTCAGCCCCGGAGATGCGACGGCGGAGAAGGCCAGGGGAGACGCACTTATACACCTTGGCGAGTACGGAAAGGCGTTTGCCTGCTATGACCGGGCGGTGGAGGGGAATCCTGCCGACCGTGCCGCCTGGCTCGGACGGAGTGCGGCGCTTGAACGCCTCGGGCGGTACGCAGAGGCGTTCGAGTCCATCGACCGGGTGGTGGAGGCAAACCCCGGGGATACCGGGACATTTGCCCGAAAGGCGCGGATCCTCGAGTGCCTCGGGCGCCATGCTGAAGCGGCCGACTGCTACGAAGCGCTTCTTGCGGCAGACCTGGACGCCGGGGGCTACCTGGTGAACCTCGGGATCGTCCTTGCCACGCTCGGCCGGTACGAGGAGGCTGCCCAGCGGTTCGGGCAGGCCGTCGCGGCCGACCCGGGCAACCTCTTTGCATGGTACAACCGGGGCCGCGCCCTGGAGCGGATGGGGCAGTACGCGGATGCGGCCGAATGTTATACAAAAGTGACCGGCGAGCGGCCGGGAGACACCGGCGCCTGGTTCGCGCTTGCCGTCGCGCTTGCACGGCTCGGCAGGCACCCGGAGGCGATCGAGTGCTGCGACCGGGTGCTCGCCTCCGACCCCTCGAACGCGGCGGTCATCAGGATACGCGCGGATATGCTGGAGGCTGTCGGCAGGCACGAAGAGGCGGGCGAAGCGTTCGAGCGTTACCTCAAGACCTCTCCCGGCGACCGGGATGCGAGAATGGCGTTTGGCATGGCGCTCGAGCGGGGCGGGAAGTTCGGCGACGCGATCCGGCAGTACGCGCTGGTGCTCGAGGGCGATGAACGCGACACTGAGGCATGGTACACCCTCGAGAGCGCTCTTGTGCACATGGGGCGGTACGAAGAGGCGCTCGAGTGTTCCAACGGCATCATCGGGGCAAACCCGGAGAACCGGGCGGCCTGGCAGCGGCGCGGGGAGATCTTCATGTGGCTCGGGCGTTACGCCGAGGCGGTGGAATGCTTCGAGAAGGTGATCGCGGCCGACCCGGCAGATACCCTCACCCTGCGGAGGCTCGGGGAGGCTCACGAGAAGGCCGGCAGGTACGAGGATGCCCTTGCCGCCTACACGCGGGTGCTGGACCGGGAACCGACCAGCATCGAGACCCTCCACGCCCGTTCATCGGCCCTCATCCATCTCGGGCGGTACGGAGAGGCGGTCAAGTCGATCGACAAGATCATCGTCCTCCAGGCCGAGAACCCGGCCGCCCTCTTCATGCGGGGGACGGTGCTCGAGAAGGCCGGCAGGTATGACGACGCTCTCGCGAGCTACGAGAAGGCGCTCTCGGTCGACCCGGAGAACGCGGCCGTCTGGAACGCGACCGGGACGCTCATGGATACGCTCGGCCGGCACGCCGACGCCGTCACTGCGTTTGACGCGGCGATCGAGCTGGGCGAAGGGGATACCCATGCCTGGCTCTGCAAGGGGATCGCCCTCGGCCACCTGGGTCGATACGATCCGGCAGCCGCGTGCTTTGATCGGGTCCTCGAGGCGAACCCCCGCCATGCCCGGGCATGGTACCTGAAAGGGAGAGCGCTCGACCGGCAGGGGAGGTTTGCGGAAGCGGTGGAATGCTTCAAGAAAGCGGTCGAGAATGAGGGGAATCTGTGAGGCGGGAGCACGTGCGCGGCGTCATGCTGCTGCTCGCGGGCGTTCTTGCGGTCCTCGCCGTCAGTTCGGGCTGCGTCGGGAGCGACGGCGGGCAGGCGCAGGTGAAGCCGGGAGATGCCGTGCAGGTCCACTACACCGGTACCTTCACGAACGGGACGGTCTTTGACAGTTCCGCCGGGCGGGAGCCGCTCGGGTTCACCATCGGCAGCGGCAGGGTGGTCCCCGGGTTCGATGCGGGCGTCGTGGGGATGCGGGAAGGAGAGACGAAGACCATCCACGTCCCGGCCGACCGGGCTTACGGGCCGTACCGGGAGGACCTCGTCTTTGCCGTCGACCCGGCCGATATCCCCGGCGGGGAGAACCTGATCGCCGGGGACCCGGTCGGGATAACCCTCGCGAGCGGACAGGGGCTGCCCGGGAGGGTCGCGAGCGTGTCGCCCGGCGTGGTCACCATCGACGCGAACCATCGCCTTGCGGGCGAGGACCTCACGTTCACCGTCACTCTCGTCGAGATCGGGTAGCGTCCACCCTTTTTTTCTCCTCTTCGGCCGCCCCCGGCGTCACGAGCACCTTGTCGACCCGGTGCCCGTCCATATCGAGGACCTCGAACCGGAGATCGTTCCAGGTGAACCGGTCTCCGGCCTCCGGGGTCCGCTCGAGGTACATCATGACAAACCCACCGAGCGTCTGGTAATACCCGCGCTCCTCCCCGGGCAGAGCACCCACGTTGAGGAGGTCGTGGAATTCGTCGATCGGGAGCATCCCGTCGAGGAGCCATGACCCGTCTTCACGGAGAACCGCCGGCTTCTCGGGCGGGTGCTCGGCCGACGGGATGCCGCCGACGATCGCCTCCATGATGTCGTGCACCGTAACCAGTCCCTCGATGCTCCCATACTCGTCGGTGACAAGGGCGATCCGTGCCCCGGAGGCCTTGAACTCGTCGAGGACCGCCAGCGCCCGGGCACTCTCGGGCACGATGGGTGCGGGTTCGATCGCCTTCGCGAGCTCGGGAGGTTCGCCCGCGATCATCCGTGCCCAGAGGTTCGGGACGGAGACGATGCCGAGCAGGTTGTCCAGATGCTCGCGGTAGACCGGGAAATATATGTGCCGGGACTCGACCATCTTTCTCCAGTTCTCCTCGAGGGGGTCCTCCACGTCCACGGCCACGACGTCGGGACGCGGGGTCATCAGCACGCTGACCCTTCGATCGCCGAGGCGGAAGACGCTCTCTACCATATCCTGTTCCGCCTCCTGGAAGATGCCGGCCCGGGTGGCCTGCCCGATGAGAACGCGGATATCCTCTTCAGTAACCTCGGGGCCCGGAGGCTGCCGGACACCGAACGCCCTGAGCACCGCCTCGGTTGAAGCGGCGAGCACCCGGACAAGCGGTGCTGCGGCCAGGGAGAGGAGCCGCATCGGGCGGGCAACAAAAGACGCGACCCGTTCGGCGTTGCTCATGGCCACCCGCTTCGGCACCAGTTCGCCGATCACAAGCGTCAGGTAGGTGATGACGATAACGACGGCTGCGACTGCGAGCGGACCGCTGTAGGGGGCAACGAGGGGGATACCGGCGAGCACCTCCGCGAGAGGACCCGCGAGCGTCGCCCCGCCGAAGGCTCCGGCCAGGATCCCGATGACGGTGATGCCGATCTGGACGGTGGAGAGGAACTTTGTCGGGTTTCCGGCAAGTTCGAGAGCGGCGGCCGCACCGGCGTCGCCTCCTGCGGCTCTCTTCTGGAGACGTGCCGTTCTTGCAGAGATAAGCGCAAACTCCGCCATAGAGAAGAAACCGTTTGCAAGTATCAGCAGGATGACAATCAGGACGTCGGTGGCAAGCGGCATTGTGATACTCTCGCTGGCGGGAGTCTTAACCGGGATCTACCCTGCGCCGGGAACGGCTATACCTCAAGCTCACTTATGTGTATCGACGGTACACGGCTGCAATCCGGTGGGACCCCCTCCTCCCGAAACGCTTATCATCACCGCAACCGGAGTCCCACACGGTGATCCACGATGGTCGAGATCGGCGAACAGGCTCCGGAGTTCTCGATACCGGACCAGAATGGGAACAGTATCCGGCTATCAGGCTTCCCGGGGAAGCGGGTTATCCTCTCGTTCCACCCGCTGGCCTGGACCAGCGTCTGTGCCAGGCAGATGAGAGCACTGGAGGCGAACCGGGAGGCGCTCGATGCTCTCAACGCTGTTGCTCTCGGCATCAGCGTGGACTCCGTCCCCTGCAAACGGGCGTGGGCGGAGAGTCTCGGCATCAGAAAGACCCGGCTCCTTGCGGATTTCTGGCCTCACGGCGGTGTGGCACAGGCGTACGGCGTCTTCGACAGCGAAAAGGGCTACTCAAGGCGGGCCAGCATCGTCATCGACGAATCAAGGCGCGTCGTCTTCGCGAGGGTTTATCCGGTGACGACGGTGCCCGATATGCAGGATGTTCTTGACATTCTCCGGGCACAGGAGCAGGTGCTGCAGGTGTAGAGGATCGATTCCAAATGAACAGGCCATATCTGGCCTTCGCCCCATCCCCACAGAGCGCTCCCCTCCGTCCCCATCCCGCCCGGGGCCTTCCTGGAGGGAGGAAGGCCGTATCCGGTTCTTATCCGGTTCTTATCCGGTTCTTATCCCGCGCTATCCGGTTCTTATCCGGGATCTCCCCATGGAGTGGACCGTGGTGGCTATCGATATCCGGGATAAACCGTGCCCGGGGCCCCCATATGCGCGTCGGTTTAGGGATAAGGAGACCGGGAAGTATAACGCCTGAATCTGTAAAATGGAGTCTATTTGGGGGACCGTGGGATATCGCCACGGGATGGGGTGCGGCAATAATCGTCCTACCCGGGCGCTATCGATACCGGAAAGTTCCTCTCCGGAAAAGCCCCTCCCTTAGCGCATAGATGAGAACCCCCGATTGCCCCGGGGGCGGTAGCAATCATGGCGATACCAGGGGAGGGCCGTGCCCGGGATGGGGCTCTCGCGCCGGTTTCCCGGACAAAATGACACCAACCCGGTTCTCCCCGGTTCCCCCGTGCAGTGGACCGTGGGGATATCGCCATTGGGGAGGGACGGGGGGGGTCTCCCCCTCCCGCAGGATATCCAGTGGGCAACCGTGCCCGGGAGCGGGGGCAGTCATGGCGATATCCAGTGGGCAACCGTGCCCGGGAGCGGGGGCAGTCATGGTGATATCCAGTGGGCAGCCGTGCCGGGAGCGGGGGCAGTCATGGTGATATTCAGCGGGAAGCCGTACCGGGGAGCGGCGCTGACGTTGGTTTCCTTGAGGGGGCCCGGGCAGGCCTCCGGGCGTGACCTTCCAGAACGGATAGGGGGTTCAATAAACCCTCCGGTGAACCGGGTTCGCGGGCGTATCCTCCCCCGGTAGGGCGCGCCCTCTCCATGATACCAAAACGATGCTGTCCGGGAAAAAAGGTGCCCTTCAGGCGAACATCTCGCCGAAGGTGGTATGGAAGTGGTGCTGGTCGAAGTCCACAGAGAGTTTGTCGATCGCCTTCATGAAGTCGTCGCCGCTGACCGTATCGCGCTCCATCCTGATGGCGAACATGCCCGCCTCCATACAGATCGCCCGGAGGTCGGCGCCGTTCTTCCCCTCGGTGAGCCGGGCCACCTCCGGGAGATTGACGTCCTCGCCAAGGCTCATGTTCAGGGTGTGGATCTTTAAGATGGCGAGCCTCCCGCGATGATCGGGGAGCGGTATCTCGATCATCCGGTCGAACCGGCCGGGGCGGAGGAGGGCGCGGTCGAGGATATCGATCCGGTTCGTCGCGGCGATGATCTTGACGTCCCCACGATTGTCAAACCCGTCCATCTCGGCCAGGAGCTGCATCAGCGTCCGCTGGACTTCGCGGTCCCCCGATGTCGTCGAGTCGTTCCGGTGCGCGCCGATCGCATCGATCTCGTCGATGAAGATGATGGACGGTGACTTCTGCTTCGCAAGCTCGAAGAGTTCCCGGACCAGGCGGGCCCCCTCACCGATGTACTTCTGCACGAGTTCCGAGCCGACCACGCGGAGGAAGTGCGCATTCGTCTGGTGCGCCACCGCCCGCGCGAGGAGCGTCTTCCCCGTGCCGGGCGGGCCGTGGAGGAGGACGCCCTTCGGCGGGGAGATGCCGACCTTCTCAAAGAGGTGCGGCTTCGTTAGGGGGAGCTCGACCGCTTCCCTGACCTCCTCGATCTGCGGCTCAAGACCGCCGATATTCTCGTAGGTTTCTTCCGGCGACTCAACCAGTTCCATGCCGTAGATCTGCGCGTCGTAGCTTGTGGGGAGCACATCGACGATGGCGAGGGACTGCTGGTTGAGCGTGCACCGCACACCCGGTTTGAGGAGATCGGGGTCGATAAGCTGCGATGTACGGACCAGGAACCGCGGCCCCGCACTGCTTCGCACAATCACCCGGTTGTTGTCGATAACGTCAGTAACCGTCCCGATCACGAGAGGAGGGCTCCTGAGCTGCTCGATCTCGCTCTTGAGTTTTCGCAGCTCACGCTCGTAGCGAATCTTCTGGGTTTCAACATACCGTTTCTCGGACTCCATCTGGCGGAATTGTTCGCGTAGCTCCAGGTTTCGGTTTTCGAGGTTCGTTATCCGTTCCAGGAGATACTGATAGATGTCTTCACCGGTATCCTTGTCTGGTGCCTGCCGAGCGATATCTCCCATAGGTCTCCTCGATTAATTATATAGGTTAAAATGAATATAAAGTTGTTTGCGAGACTTATGCAGTGTGAACTATGCGGCGCTCCCATACAAGGGCCGCCCAAAACCATCCAGATCGAGGGTGCAGAACTCTCCGTCTGCGTCCGATGCGCAAAACACGGTACAGAAGTCCAGCAACCGCGCCGCAAAGGCTCCCCGCAGCAGAAACCGGGAATCGCCGTCCCGCAGGCCCGGAGGAAACCGCGGGACGTCTTTGACCTGATGGAAGGAGAGATCGTCGACGACTACGCCGACCGGATCCGGGCCGCCCGCGAAGAGAAGGACTGGTCCACTCTCGACCTCGCTCAGGCAATCAAGGAACGCGAGATCCTGGTCAAAAAGATCGAGAAGGGAGACCTCATTCCCGAAGATGACGTCCGGCGGAAACTTGAGAAAGCGCTCAATATCCGGCTGATCGATTCGGCCGAAGATAGCACCTCCGTCGGCGGGCCGGGCCGGGTGACCATGACCGTCGGCGACGTCATATCGTTCCGGAAGAGCCGCAAATAAGGCCTATCCCATATTTTCTTTCACGGAGGGCCGTTTTATCCCGGATCCGCGTTGTGCGTGGTATTACGGCACATTTTTATACAGGAACACGTAATGGTATACACAATGCGCGGTGAGTGTTTTTTCGCCGGTGACCGCTTTTACCTCGGTTAACGGAGTAACCATCCTCGCAGGAGCGACACAGCAGTTTTTGACCGCCGGTATCTGTTATCACGGAGCGGCAGCGTTCTATCGCTATTTTATCTGGTTTTAAATCTATCCCGGGGACCGTACTCACTCAAGATCCGGGAGGACTGTGGTTATGAGAGGAAAAGAGATTCGTCTGGAACGTATCATGGATCGGAATACCGGCAGGACCATCATCGTGCCGCTCGATCACGGCGTGACGCTCGGCCCCATCCCCGGGCTGGTCGACGTCGGGAAGACCATCGACCTCGTCGCCGAAGGGGGGGCAAACGCGGTGATCGGCCATGTGGGGCTTGCGTTGCACGGGCACAGGGGGCATGGGCGAGACGTCGGCCTGATCATGCACCTCTCGGCGAGCACCAGCATCGGCCCGGACCCAAACGATAAGGTGCTCGTGAACACCGTCACGAACGCCCTGAAGATGGGCGCCGACGGTGTCTCGGTGCACATCAACGTCGGGGCCGACTCTGAAGCGCGGATGCTTGCCGACCTCGGCAGGGTCGCGGTCGCGTGCATGGAGTGGGGGATGCCGCTCCTCGCGATGATGTACCCGAGGGGCAGGAAGGTCGCAGACGAGCACGACGTCGAGAGCGTCAAACTCGCCGCGCGGGTGGCGGCGGAGCTCGGCGCCGACATCGTCAAGACCGTCTACACCGGCGATGCGGACTCGTTCCGCGACGTGACCCGGGGGTGCCCGGTGCCGGTCGTGGTCGCGGGAGGCTCAAAGACCGACGACCGCGCGATCCTCGAACTGGTGGAGGGCGCGATGGAGGGTGGTGCCGCCGGGATATCGATCGGGAGGAACGCCTTCCAGCACCCGGCGCCCGACCGCCTGATCCGTGCCGCAGCGCTGATCGTCCATGAGGGGCGACCGGCAGAGGAAGCAATAGAGATTCTTGAGATGTGATGAAGATGATTGGAAAAGAGATCCGCCTTGAGCGGATTATGGACAGGAACACCGGTCGCGCCGTGATCATCCCCATGGATCACGGGTTTACCATGGGCCAGATCGAGGGGCTCCGCAACATGACCGGGATCGTCAGCGAGGTGAGCGAGGCCGGGGCGAACGCCATCGTGCTCCACAAAGGCATGGTAAAAGGAGGACACCGGAAACGCGGAAAGGACATCGGCCTCATCGTGCACCTCTCCGCAAGCACGTCGATGAACCCGGACCCCAATGATAAGGTACTCGTCTGCACCGTGGAGGAGGCGGTCGCGCTCGGCGCCGATGCGGTCTCGATCCACATCAACCTCGGCGCCCCGAACGAGTCGCGGATGATCGAGTCGGCGGGCGCGGTGGTGCGGGACTGCAACCGCTGGGGGATGCCGCTCCTGATCATGATCTACCCCCGCGGCAAGGGGATCGACTCCACATCGCCGCAGGCGATCGGGCACTGCGTCCGGGTCGCCGAAGAACTCGGGGCCGACCTGATCAAGACGAACTACACCGGGAATCCGGAGACGTTCCGCCAGATCACCGCCGCCTGCTCGGTGCCGGTGATGATCGCCGGCGGCGAGAAGGGAGGAGACCTTGAGACGCTCACGACCATCCGGGATGCCATCGGGGCGGGCGCGGCCGGTGTCTGCATGGGAAGGAACGCCTTCCAGCGCGAAGACCCCGGCCGGTTCATAGGCGCGATCTGCCGGGTGGTGCATGAGGGCACGAGCCCGGCCGACGCGCTGGAGCGTGGGCGATGAAACAGTTCTGGGTCGATATCAGGCCGTGGAGGAAGGACCTCGCGACCACCGCGATCGAGAGCGGTGCGGATGTCCTGGTCGTCGACGACGCCGCCCGTGTCCGGGAACTCGGGCGGGTGACGACAGTCGCGAAGGACGGCGACCTCGTCCCCGGAAAAGACGTCTTTCTCATCGATATCACCGATAAGGCGACCGAAGAGGAGGCGCTCCGGCTCTCCCGGCAGGGGTATGTCATCGTCCGGACACAGGACTGGACGGTCATCCCGCTCGAGAACCTCGTCGCGCAGTCAGACCGGATCATCGCCGCGGTCACGACCGCCGACGAGGCGGCGGTCGCCCTGACTGTCCTCGAACGCGGGGCGGCGGGCATCCTTCTTGCGACCGGCGACCCGGGGGAGATCCGGCGCGTTGCAAAAGTGGTCGCAGGTTCAGGCGCAGAGGTCGCGCTCACCACATTCGAGGTGACCCGGATCGCCCCCGTCGGCATGGGGGACCGGGTCTGCGTGGACACCTGCTCGCTCCTCGCCGACGGGGAGGGGATGCTCGTCGGCAACACCTCCTCGGCGTTCCTGATGGTGCACCCCGAGACCCTGGAGAACCCCTACGTGGCGCCGCGCCCGTTCCGGGTGAACGCCGGGGCGGTGCACGCCTACATCCTTCTCCCGGGGGAGAAGACCGCGTACCTCGCCGACCTCACGACGGGTGATAGGGTGCTCGTCGCGGAGCATACCGGCGCGACCCGCGAAGCGGTCGTCGGCAGGGTGAAGATCGAGCGCCGCCCGCTCCTCCTCGTTGAGGCGAAGGCGGGCGGTGCAAAGGTGAGCCTGGTCCTCCAGAACGCCGAGACGATCCGGCTCGTCCGCGAGGACGGATCGGCCGTATCGGTCGCGAACCTCGCGGTCGGAGACCGGGTGCTCGGCAGCGTCGCGGAGGGCGGGCGGCACTTCGGCGTCGCTGTGAAGGAGACGATCCGGGAGAAGTGACGGCGATGCTTGCAGCCATCATCGGCGGCACCGGGCAGATGGGGCGGTTCTTTGCCGGGGTCTTTCGGGCGGCCGGCTGGGACGTGATCGTCTCGGGGACAAAGACGCCGCTCACCGGCCGGGATATCGCAACGAAGGCAGACCTCGTCATGGTCTCGGTGCCCATCCGCGCCACCGTCGGGGTGATCCAGGAGGTTGCCCCGCTGCTCTCGGAAGAGCAGGTCTTCTGCGACCTCACCTCCCTCAAGGTCGAACCGGTCAGGGCGATGCTCGCCTCCCGCGCGCAGGTGATCGGGCTCCACCCGATGTTCGGGCCGGGTGCCGTATCGCTCCGGGGCCAGACGATCGTCGCGACGCCGGCCCGGTGCGAACCGGAAACCCTCGATACCCTTCTCTCCGTCTTCCGCGACCAGGGGGCGGCGATCACCCTCTCGACACCGGAAAGCCACGACCGGATGATGGCGGTGATCCAGGGGCTCACCCACTTCGGGACGCTTGCAAAAGCGGAGGCCATCCGCCGGACCGGCGCCGACGTCGGGGAGACCCTCGCGTTCACGAGCCCCGTCTACCGGATCGAGATGGGGTTCGTCGGGCGGCTCCTCGCCCAGGACGCGGGGCTTTACGGCGACATCCTGCAGATGAACCCGGCCGTCCCGGAGGTGCTCGGCGAGTTCGAGGCGGCGGTCCGGACGCTCCGGGAGATCGTGGAGTCCGGCGATGACGAACGCTTCCGGGCGTTCTTCGCCGCGAACGCCGGCCACTACGCCTCCTATCTCCAAGCCGCGACGGAAGAGACGGACGACCTCATCAACCACGTGGTGAACCGATGACGGTCCTGACCCTCGGGCCGGCCGGGACGTTCAGCCACGAACTCGCGGTCCGGCTCTACGGCGACGACGTTCTCCTCCTGCCGACCATCCGCGCCATCATCGAACGTGTGGCAGCCAGCTCAGTGAAAGGCCTCGTCCCGATCGAGAACTCGGAGGCCGGCGGCGTGGGGGAGACCCTCCAGGGGTTTCTGGAGTTTGACGTCGTCATCACCGGGGAAGCTTACATGCCCGTCCGGCACCATCTCGCAGCCAGGGTGGAGCCGGAGCGACTTTCGGTCGTCTACGCCCACCCGCAGACCCACGAACAGTGCTCGGTCCTCCTCGACAGCCTTGGGGTAGAGGTCGTGCATACGAGCAGCAACGCCGCGAGCGCCATCGCCATGCAAGGAGACGAGCACGCCGGCGCGGTCGTCCCCGAGATGGCGGCGGCGATCTACGATCTGCCGATAGCCCTCCGGGAGATCCAGAACAGCCGGGAGAACACCACCCGGTTCGTGGAGATCTCCTCCACTCCCCGCGGGGAGGGGGGCTGCACGAAATGCAGCCTCCTCGTGGACCCGAAGGCCGACCGGGTCGGTCTCCTTGCCGACCTGCTCGGCGTCTTCGCCCGGCGCGGGATCAACCTGACCCGGATCGAGTCGCGCCCCTCCCGGCGCGGGATCGGCAGCTACCTTTTCTTCATCGACCTCGAGATATCAGAAGGATGGCGGGAGGCAAAGGAGGAACTCAAAAGGATGACCACCGTCAGGGAACTCGGGTGCTACGCCCGTCTGGAGGTGCCGGGGAGATGATCGTCAGGGTGTCGCAGATCGGCCCGGTCGACGCAGCGTTCGAGGCCCCGCCCTCCAAGAGTTACACCCACCGGGCGCTGATCGCAGGAGCGCTCGCCGCCGGGAGGTCGCGGATCGCAGGACCGCTCAGGGCGGCCGATACGGAACTGACCGCCCGCGGGCTCGAGAGCCTCGGGGTGCCGATCGAGTGGCTGCCGGGGGAGATCGTCGTTGCCGGGTGCAACGGGGCCTTCCCGGCACCGGGAGAGGTCACGATCGACTGCGGGAACTCGGGGACGACGCTGCGGCTGCTCACCTCGGCGGCGCTTCTTGCCCGGCACCCGGTGGTGCTGACAGGGAGCCGGAGGATGCTCGAGCGCCCGGTGGGGCCGCTTGCCGGTGCGCTCCACGCGCTCGGCGGTGATGTCGCGTTCACCGGGCGGCCGGGGTTCCCGCCCATCCGGGTCTCCGGCAGGCTCCGGGGCGGGAAGGCAGCAATCGACGGGAGCGTGAGCAGCCAGTTTGTATCGTCCGTCCTGATGGCGGCCCCCTACGCGGACGACGACGTGGAACTTACGCTCCCGGCAACGGTGGCCTCGCGGTCCTACCTCGACGTGACCGCGGACGTGATGCTCCGGTTCGGCGCCCGGCTCGAGCGGCGGGGCTACGACTGGTTCCGGGTAAAGAGCGGCGTGCCCTACCGGGGGATAACCTACTGGATCGAGGGCGACTACTCGTCGGCCTCCTACCTCTTTGCGGTCGCGGCCGTCTGCGGCGGGAGGGTCACGGTCACGGGCTTAAACCCGGCGTCGGTCCAGGGAGACCGGCGGTTCCTCGATGCCCTCGAGGCGATGGGCTGCCGGGTGACCGCCGGCACCGGTGCGGTGACGGTGGAGCGGCCGGGAGACCTCCGGGGTATCGATATCGATATGTCCTCGTCCCCCGACACCGTCCAGACGCTCGCGGCGGTGGCGGCAGTGGCCGCGTCGCCGACGACGATCACCGGGACCGCGCACCTGCAGTACAAGGAGAGCGATCGCGTCGGCGTGACGGCGGATACCCTCCGGAGGATGGGCGCGGGCGTTCTCGTCACGGGTGACTCCCTCACGATCACGCCCGCCCCCCTCCACGGGGTTGCCGTCGACCCGCACGACGATCACCGGACGGCGATGGCGTTTGCCGTGCTCGGGCTCGCGGTCGGGGGGATGGCGATCCGTGACCCCGGATGCGTGGAGAAGTCGTTCCCCGGGTTCTGGGAGGCGCTCTACGGGCAGGGGCTGCTATGAAGGTCGTTCTCACCGGGTTCCGGGGGACCGGGAAGACGTCGGTCGGGCGGATCCTCGCGGACCGCCTCGCGCTGCCGTTCTTTGATACCGACGCACTGATCGAGCGCCGGGCCGGGATGCCGATCCCGGAGATCTTTCTGCAGCACGGTGAGGCGCACTTCCGGGCCCTCGAGCGGGAGGTGATCGCGTCGCTCCGGGACGTGGAGGGCGTTATCAGCACCGGCGGCGGGGCGGTCCTCGACCCGGCAAACGTCGCGGACCTCCGGTGGCGCGGCACGGTCTACCTCCTCTCGGCTCCGCCCGGCGTCATCCTGGAGCGGATCGCCGGGAGCGACCGGCCGGGGCTGACGGGTCTTTCGCCGGCAGAGGAGGTGCAGACACTCCTTCTCGCGAGGAAGGAGGCATACCTCGGCGCGGCCGACGCCTGCATCGATACCGGGAGGCGCACGCCGGGTGAGGTTGCGGAGGTGATCCTCAGGGCGGCCGGCATCTCAGCGGCCGAGAGACTTGAGCGGGATCATCTCCTTGAGCGGTTCGGGCTTGCGGACCTCGGGGAGATGGTCGACCGCGACCCGGATCTTATGGTATGTGCCATCGCCGGCAACCCCTGCGCCCACAGCAAGAGCCCGCTCCTCTACAACCGGCTCTTTGCGCATTTCGGGATGCGCTACCACTACACCCGCCTCGAATGGCCGGATGCGGAGACGATCGTCCGCCTCGCCTCCCTCCTCCCCACAAAAGGGGTCTCGGTCACGATCCCGTTCAAGGCCGACGTCATGCGCTGCCTCGACGAGGTTGACGGTCACGCTGCGGCGATCGGGGCGGTGAATACCGTCGTCAGATGCGGCGGCCGGATGTATGGCTATAACACCGACTGGTTGGGCGTGCGGGCCCCGCTCGCCCACCGGCGGGGCGCCCGGGCGGTTGTCCTTGGCGCCGGGGGTGCGGCGGCTGCGGCGGTCTACGCCCTCCTCTCGCTCGATATGGACGTGACGGTTCTTGCCCGGGCGCCGGGCGCGGCACGGCGGCTTGCGGAGCGGTCCGGGTGCCGGTGGGGCGGGCTCGATGAGTTCAGGGGGGGCGACACCGACGTGGTGGTGCATGCGACCCCGGTCGGGATGGAGCCCGATACCCGGAGCCTGCTTGCCCCCGGCGACCTTAGAGCGGGGACGACGGTCTTTGACCTCGTCTACACGCCGCCGGAGACGCCCCTCATCAGGGCGGCGAAAGAGGCCGGGTGCGAGACGATACCGGGCACGGAGATGTTCGTCCACCAGGCGGCGGAGCAGTTCCGGCTGATGACCGGGATTCTCGTCACGCCGGCACTGGTGCGGGAGATGCTTGCATGAACACGTTCGGGAGAAACTTCAGGTGCACGACGTTTGGTGAGAGCCACGGGAAGGCGGTGGGCGTGGTCGTGGACGGCTGCCCGCCGGGAATCAACCTCACGGAGGCGGATATCCAGCCCTACCTCGACCGGAGGCGGCCGGGGAAGAGCCCGCTTGCGTCGGCCCGGCAGGAGGCCGACCGGGTAGAGATCCTCTCGGGGACGTTTGAGGGGCGGACGACCGGTGCCCCGATAGCGCTCATCGCCCGGAACCGGGACGTCCGGTCGGAGGACTACGATGCGCTCCGGGACATCTTCCGGCCGGGGCATGCCGATTATACCTGGCAGGCGAAGTACGGGCTCCGCGACCACCGGGGCGGCGGACGGAGTTCGGGCCGGGAGACCCTCGCCCGGGTCGCGGCCGGGGCGGTGGCGGTGCGCTGCCTTGCGCCGCACGGCATCGCGATCCGGGGGAGGGTCGTTTCGGTGCACGGGGCGACGGAGCCGGGAGCGATGGAAGCGGAGATCCGGGCCGCCCGGGACGCGGGGGACTCCGTGGGCGGCATCGTCGAGGTGACGGCGACCGGGTGCCCTCCGGGCCTCGGGGACCCGGTCTTTGGGAAGCTCGACGCCGCCATCGCCGGGGCGATGATGGGCATCGGTGCGGTGAAGGGCGTCGAGATCGGCGAGGGGTTCGCCGCCGCCGGGCTCTTCGGGAGCGAGATGAACGACTCTATCGGCAAAGCCGGGTTTACAACCAACCACGCGGGCGGCGTCCTCGGCGGGATCAGCACCGGGCAGGATATCGTCGTCCGGCTTGCCGTGAAACCGACGCCCTCGATACGGCGGGTGCAGCGGACCATCGATCTTGCCGGGGCTGAGCGGGGGATATCGGTCGAAGGAAGGCACGACCCCTGCATCGCCCCCCGGGTCGTCCCGGTCGCGGAGTGCATGCTCGCGCTTGTTATTCTCGACGCGATGCTTGAGCAGGCGAAGTACCGGGGGTTCGGCGGGGAGTAGGGCTGTTCCTGGTGGGACGCATATTCCCGGACCGCGTAACGGGGAGAAGGCCTGGTATGGCAGGCCGCGATCTCCCCGCCTCTTTAAAGGACGTCTCCGTCCGGTGCCCGCAAGACCGCCGTCATCAGCGCCGCCGCCACGATGATGACCAGGAAGAACATTGAGGGCTCCGATTCGTGCTTCTTTCTCCCGGGCTAACTACCCGATCCCGCGATCAATGGACCAGGTGCGCGGCCACCACCTTCTTCGCCGCGCCGTGGAGCCTGTCGTCGCCCGTCACCAGGCAGGTCCCGCACTGGACCGCAGCGGCAACAAAGAGGGCGTCGTAGATCGTGCAGGGTCCGCCCTGCGCTCCCTTTCTATCGATCGCTGATAAGATGGCCGTACGCGTCAGAAGACTGAAAAATTTGGCTGATTACTGGTGAAGGGGGCCGTGAGATCCCCCTCCCCCTCACTTCAACAGGTCCGCAAGCTGCCGCATCTCCCGGATATGGTACTGCCCTTCCGCCGTCGGGGTGCCGGCATGGCAGAAGACGAACTCCGACCCGAAGAGCGGCAGGACGGCCCGGGCGTAGCGGAACTCGGCGCCCATGATGCTCGTGCAGATGGGTTTCTGGGCCTGGTGGGTGAACGTGACGAGCGCCATGAGGTCGTCCGTGGTGCGGGGTTTCACGACGATCTTTGGTATATCGCCATAAGACCTGAGCAGGGCCTCGATCTTTCCGAGCTCTGGGGGGGAGGGCATCTCGTTCGTGTGGAGGGACGCGAGGATCTGGACGCCCTGGCTCTTGATGTACGGCGCGTGGTCCCGGTAACGGGCCTCCACGTCCACGTAGTCGACGTACCGTGCTATCGGCCCGATGATCCGCGTCCAGAGGTCCGCATCCCCGACAAACCTCCCCCCCTCTTCCCTGCTCCTGAGCGTGGCAATCAGGGGAACGGCGGTCTTCTCCCGGATCGCACGGACCTGGTCCGGGAGGTCGCCCTCCATCCGGTCGAGCCTGACCTCGATGAATGTCGGGTTGTACTCCAGCACCTGGTCGATAACGCCGGGCTCCTCCACAGAGACGACGATCTTCATACTTACCCGGGATATGGCCGCTCATCACTTAAAAGTCTGCCCCGTCCCTCATACAACGCCTCTCAATTACCGGCACTCTCAACGGAGGAGATCATCGATCGTGTCTCGCACGGCCCGGGAATTTGCACCCACGGGCACGGCTTTCCACCGGGTATCGCTATGACTGCCCCCGCCCCTGCCAGGGTAGGGGGACGGAGAGGAGCGCTCTGTGAGGGATGGGACGAAGGCCGGATATGGTCTGTTCGTTTGGAACCGATGCACTCCGTCACTTCCCCACCGTGCCATAGCGCTCCAGCATCGCGGCGAACACCTCGTCGAAGACTGCCGGCAGCCGTTCCCGGAACCCCTGCACCCCGACCTCTGTGATGCCGCCGCCGGTCGCAACCTCCCCGATCAGGTCCTCCGGCGCCTCGCCGGTCTCCCGGAGGTAGGCGGCCGTGGCCGCGGCCATCTCCGTTGTAAGTGCAAGAGCCCGATCCGGCGAAATCCCGCTCGCCCGGACCGTCGCACCCGCCAGTTCCTCGATGACGGCAGCAAGCAGCCCCGGCCCGCAGCTCGACAGCAGTGTCGCCGCCGGGAGATCGTCCTCACTGACGGTCACCACGTTCCCGATGGACGAGAAGAGCCCCTCGACCCGGAGGGCGTCGTTCATCCCGATCTGCCGCCCGTGGCAGACCAGCGTCGTCCCCTGCCCGACCGCGGAGGTGACCGTGGGCACGACCCGGGTGACCGAGCCCGTAAACGCCGCTTCCAGATCTTTTAGACCGATGCCGGCGGCAAGCGAGACGATATGCTCGTCGCCGTCCATCACCGGAACGATCTCGCACAGGACGCCGCCCACCTCCTGCGGCCTGACGGCGATGATGATCGTCCGGCACCGCCGGGCGAGGTCCGCGTTCGTTGCGGCGATGCCGATCAGGGGCCATTCTGCGGCGCAGGCGTCAAGACTCCGCCGGCTCCGGGACGCAACCACGATCTCGTCGGCGTGGAGCGCTCCGGATGCGAGAAACCCCTTCACCAGCATGCTGCCCATGTGTCCGTAGCCGATAATCCCTACGCAGTTCATCATCTCCCTTCACATCGGTCTCCCCCCCAAAAAGAATACGCATCTTCACCGGGGTGGGATATATAGGCCGGCACGGCGAACGGTACCCGACAGATGCCGCACGAGCACCTTCAGGGAACCGGGCCGGTTAAGCCTCCGGAACTGCTTGCGCCCGCCGGGTCGCCGGAAGCCCTGGCCGCAGCGGTCGCCGCCGGCGCGGACGCCGTCTACCTGGCCGGAAGACGTTTCGGGGCCCGGCACTACGCGGCGAACTTCTCCGACGAAGAACTCCGGTCCGCCGTCGATTACGCGCACCTCCGGGGTGTGCGGGTCTACGTCACCGTAAACACCCTCGTCCGGGACGCCGAACTCCCGGACGTGGCCCGGTACCTCCTCTGGCTCTACGAGACCGGGGCCGACGCCGTCCTGGTGCAGGATGCCGGGGTGGCGTCCCTCGCCCGGGAGGTGGTCCCGGACCTCCCCCTCCACGCCTCCACCCAGATGACGGTCCACAACCGCGAGGGCGTGGCCCGGGCCGCGCGGGAGGGGTTCTCTCGCGTGGTGCTGGCGCGGGAGGTCACGCTTGCCGAGATCGAGGATATCGCAGAGGCAGAGGGGATCGGCGTCGAGGTCTTCGCCCACGGTGCGCTCTGCTACTGCTACTCGGGGCAGTGCCTCCTCTCCTCGGTCATCGGAGGGCGGAGCGGGAACCGGGGGATGTGCGCCCAGCCGTGCAGGAAACCTTACCGGTTCGTGATCGGGGATAAGGACGATTACGGGCGCCCGACAGACCTCAGGGCCGTGCCCGGGGAGGAACACTACCTGCTCTCGACCCGGGACCTCGCGGTATACCCGAGCCTCGACCGCATCGCACGTGCACCGGTGGCGTCGCTCAAGATCGAGGGGAGGATGCGTTCGCCGGAGTACGTCGCCACGGTGGTCGGCATCTACCGGCGCGCCCTCGACGCGATCGCCGCCGGGGATCCCTGGTCGCCCTCGCGGGAGGATATGCGGGATCTCGCCCTCGCGTTCAACCGGGAGTTCACGGAGGGCTACATCCTCGGCGCTCCCGATATCATGGCCCGTGACCGCCCCGGGAACCGGGGCGTCCTGCTCGGCACGGTCACCGGCTACGACCCGCGGAGGCGGGAGGCGGCCGTGCGCCTCACCGGCGATCTGGTGCCCCACCCGGGCGACGGGCTGGCCTTCTGCACGGGCGACCCTGATGGGGACGTTGGAGCGGTCGTCCGCGGCACCCCCGCCGTGAAGAACGGCACGGTCCGTCTCGGGGTCGGCGCCCCCGTCAGGGTGGGTGCCCGGGCCTTCCTGACGAAGAGCGCCGACCTCGAGGAGCGGGCAAAGCGGGTCATGGCAAAACCCCTGCCGCAGATCCCGATCGACCTCTCGGTCACCTGGGAGGACGGCACGCCCTGCCTGGAGGCGACGGTTTCCATGTGCGGCGGCGAACCGCTCCGGGTGCTCTACCGCGCCGACCTCGCGATGGAGCCTGCCCGGAGCCGGCCGCTCACCCGGGCTCAGATCGCAGAGCACCTCGGGAAGACCGGGGGGACGCCGTTTACGGTCCGGGAGATGGACCTCCGGTACCCGGGGGGACTCTTTCTCCCGATCGGGGAGTTGAACCGTATCCGGCGGGCATTTCTGGAGAAGGTCGGGGAGGCCGTGCTCGCCGCGCGGCGCCCGGGGCCGGATGCGGTGCGTGCGGCCCGGGAGCGGGTCGAAGCGGCAATTTCGAGGATGAAGCGCCCGGCCGGACCGGGGGGAGCGAAACGGCTCCCGTCGGTTTCGGTCTACACCGACACCCTGGACGGCGTGGAGACCGCCGTCCGGGGAGGGGCCCGGACCGTCTACCTCGAACCCTGCACCCCGGTGGTTCCCGGTCTCCTCGAAGATGCCGCCGCCGTCTGCCGGGAGGGGGGCGCCGACCTCGTCTGGAAATGGCCGTCGGTCACCCGGCGCGGGTTTCTTGATATGGCGGCTCCTCTCCTCCCCTCGCTCTACGGAGCGGGCGTCCACGGGGTGATGGTGAGCGGGATGGGGGCCCTCGACGCGGTCCGGCGGTCCGAACCCCGGATGAACATCTACGGCGCCGCCGGGCTGAACGTCTGGAACCACCGCACCACCGGGGCCTTCTCCGCGCTCTTCCTGCGGTGTACGGCCTCCCCCGAACTCCCGGCCGCCGACCTCTCGCGGCTCGTGGAATCAGCCGGGGGCGCTCCGGAACTTGAGGTGATCGTGCAGGGCAACATCGAGGCGATGGTGACCGAAGACCGGCTGGTCGCAGCGGTCTTTGGCGAAGAACCCGCCGACCGCTTCCTGGGGCTCGAGGACCGGCGAAACCGCGTCTTCCCGCTCAGGCATGACAGTGAGGGGCGGACCTGCATCGCAAACGCCGTCGAAACCTGCCTGATCGACCACCTGCCCGGGCTCGCCGGGATGGGGGTCGACGCCGTCGCCATCGACGCCCGGGGGCGGGGGCCCCGCTACGCCGGGGAGATGGCCCGGATCTACCGTGAGGGAATCGATGCCGTGGGCAGGGGTGACCCCGGGGTCCTCTCCGCGCTCAAGGACGAGGTGAGACGGCGGGCCCTCGGCGGCATCACCGGCGGGCACTTTGTCCGGGGGCTCCCGGAGTGAACCTCTGGTGCCGTCCGCCGGTTCTCCTTGCGCCCCGGCGCCAGAGTTAATATCAGGAGGAGCAACCTATTGGCAGACGTGATGGATATGGTTTCACCCTTTATTCTTGTCAACCTCAAGACCTACCAGGAGGGTATGGGCAGCAACGCCCACCGAATCGCCGCTGCGGCCGAGACCGTGGGGAGAGAGAGCGGGGTCACCATCGGCGTCGCGCCGGTCTTCACCGAGCTCCACCCGATGAGCCACCACTACGCGATACCGGTTTACGCCCAGCATATCGACGCAATCACCCCCGGCGCCCATACCGGCCACATCCTCCCCGAGGCAGTCAGGGCGGCGGGCGCACGCGGCACCCTGATCAACCACTCCGAACGCCGCCTCACCCTGGCCGATATCGGCGCCTGTGTCGAGATCGCCCGGAGGCTCCGCCTCGAGTCGGTCGTCTGCACGAACAACGACGCAACCAGCGCCGCAGCCGCGGCCCTCCGGCCCGATTACGTCGCGGTTGAACCCCCGGAACTGATCGGGAGCGGGGTCTCGGTCTCGAAGGCCGACCCGGGGATCATCGAGCGGTCCGTCAACGCCGTCAGGGCGGTGAACCCGGACGTAAAGGTCCTGACCGGGGCGGGCATCCAGTCGGGCGAATGCGTAAAGATCGCCATCGACCTCGGGACCTGCGGCGTCCTCCTCGCGTCGAGCGTGGTCAAGGCCGCCGACCCCGAAGCGGTCCTCCGGGACCTGGTCTCCCTGCTCTGAAAGGTTTCTGCAGTCCCGGTGCTTCGCTAACATGTTTGAGACAATCCTCAGGAGGTCAACCATCGACTTCCCTTCGCGCTCTTCGCGGCAACACGAGAGTTAACAGGTGCAGATAGCGATACTGCCTCACGCGTTGAGCGCGTTGCCGCGAAGTCCGGTGCAGCTAATGCAACGATCCCCAATCACCGGCACTCCCAATGGAGGAGATCCGTGTTCTTGTTTCGCACTGCCCGGGTATCCCCACGGTCCACTCCACGGGGAGATCCCGGAGAGGAACCGGATACGGCTTTCCACCGGCTATCGCAAGCACTGCCCCGCCCGGGGAGGGGCGGGGAGAGCGCAGCGCGGGCGGGTGGGGTGCCGGAGAGGAACGCGGGTCCCCACCTCCGGGGAGAAACCCTCCCGGTCCCCACCCCGTGGCGATACCCCACGGTCCACCGCCCAGGGAGATCCCGGGGTCGAACCGGGTCCGGGCTCGCACTCCCCTCCCCCGGGAAACCAGCGCGAGGACCGCTCCCGGGGCACGGCTCATCACCGGCTATACGCCCGGGCAGAAACCCATGGCGACGTAGTCTCACGCGGAGATACAAAGACCATGAAGAGAAGGCAAGGACAGCACTCACCGGACTTCGCGTCTCCTCGCGCCTTCGCACGAAGACCGCGAAGCAGGTGTCATGTTATCAGCGATATCAGGTCGTGCTTGGTGATGACGCCCTGCACCTTCCCCTGCTCGATCACGATGACTGCGTGGTTGTGATGCAGGAGATGGACGACCGTATCGATGGGCGCCGTCGGAGGAACTGTCGGGAAACCCGGCTCCATGTAGTCCCGCACCAGTTTCCGGTGCGTCTGGTGGAGCCCCCCCTCTTCCATGGCGCTCATGATGGCCGATTCGGATATACATCCCACCGGCACCCCGCTCTCGAGCACCGGCAGCTGGGAGATGCCGTTCTGGCCCATGATCTCGACGGCACGGCTGGCAGGGTCGTCCGGGGTAACGGAGAGCACGGGTGCGTTCATCACGTCGGCCGCCGTGATCGTCGAATGCTCCGCCGCCTGCAGGACCTCCACGATCTTTGCGAGCGTGCTCACCCTCGGGTCCACGCTGCCCGCCTCGATCCGCGCGACCATAGATTGGCTTATCCCGGCCATTCGGGCTACATCTGCCTGCTTTAAGCCCATACGGAGCCTTTTTTCCCGCAGTTCGGCCGGGGTGGGTATCTCCATATTATTACTATAGGTAATTTTTTCACTTATACATTTGCCTGCATATGCCCCCCGGCCCTGCCGGGAAAGTATCGGTGCAGTCATGGTGATACCGCGACCCGCTGCCCCCCGGACAGGTTGATATAGCGCAGGGTCCCATGGGAGGATATGGCCGTAAACAATGAGGAGCAGCAGAAGGTCCTCGCGAAGGTCAGGGAGATCCTCTCGACCTACCACACCCGCGATGCCGTCAAAAGCGAGCTGGAGTCGCTCGGGTTCGACGTCAGGGCGGAGCACGGGGACGTCGTATCCCTGGAGAACACGCTCGCCGAGATCTTCGTCCAGCTCTTCACGAACGACCGGGGCGATATCTTCGATACGCACGTCGTGACGTTTGAGGAGATTGAACTCAAGCCGCCGGCTAAAGGGTGAAACCCCGTAAACCACGTTTTACCGAGAAGAGTTCGCAATAGCAGGAGTGGGAGGAGTAAGCCTCCTTCTGTTCGGTGCGGCATTCAGCTACGCGCCATACCTGGGCGGATACCAGACGATCCATCTGCCCTATTCTGGCTTGCACCCGCAGGGATTCACCGTTTCATCGTATCCCACCGCTACGTTCAACGAGTTGCGCGGAAACCCGCGCAGCTTGCCTCCCTGAGCGGGGGGCTCGGTCGTTTCATCACTGACGGCGGGCCGTGTCGTTTCTGTGTCATTGCCGTGACTCTCGCCACCCGCACTTGCATGCGGCTGCGTGTCTGGCCGGTGGGAGGACTTTCCTCAGCAGCACAAGGCATGTGCCACCGTCGGCCGCACTCTCCCTCTCCCATATAATGTGGGGCGGAGTTGATATATATCAGTACGGTGATCTGCCCGGACCCCCCACCGTCCGGCACTGCGGACTACTCCCCCGAAGGCCACCGGATCAGCCGCGCATACCCCAGGGGTACCAGATAGGTTTATATAGGCCATCCCTGTTCTTACCACTGGCGTTATCACCATGGGGGGAAGTGAGGTATCTACACAGCTAGAGCTCGCGGCAATCTTCGCGGCATTCGTTGCCGTCACGACGCTCTTCTCGTTCGTCTCGATCGGGGCAGGCGCTATGGGAGGCGGGACCCCGGACGGTGCGGGCGTATACCCGGTCCTGATCGCCGGCGGACCGAACCTTGCGCCGGTCGGGACGATCACCGGTTACCCGCCGGTGCCGGGGTTCTCCGGCACCCGGACCGACGTCCTGACCTTCGTCATCGCCAATACCGGAGGGGAGGGGGCCGTCGACCTCTCCCGTGCCACTGTGACGGTTATGGCGGGGAACTACCTTGAGGTTCTTGCGCGATCGGAAGACCTCCTCCCGGAGCCGGGCACGTGGACGGCGACGCTGCCCCGGGACGGTGACGGCGGCACACCCCTCCGGGCCGGAGAGGAGTGTACGATCCGGCTCCGCCTCGACCGCCCCGTCCCCGCCGGGGAGACCCTGACCGTCAGGGTGCGTCTTCCGGGTGACCTGCCCTGTCTGATCACCGGACAGGCCGGGGCGCCCGCCGCCGCCGCCGCCGCCTCTTCTCCTCCAGAAGACTAAAAGTATTCAATGTCATACGACCCATTCTGATGGAAATGCTGACCCCCGAAGAAGGCAGAACGGCAGTTCGTCTGGCACGGAGCGCCATCGGGAAAACCCTCAGCGGCGAGCGGGCGGCCCTACCCGCTCTCCCGGCGGTCTTTCGCGAGAAACGCGGCGTCTTCGTCACGATCAAGCGGCAGGGACGTCTCCGCGGATGCATCGGCCTCCCCTACCCGACGAGGCCGCTTGCCGACGCGATCGTCGAGGCTGCTGTATCGGCAGCCCTTGAGGACCCCCGGTTCCCCCCGGTATCCCCGCAGGAACTCCCCGACATCGATCTTGAAGTGACGGTGCTCACGGAGCCCCGGTCGCTCGACTGCCCGCCGGAAGGGCGCCCCGGCTGCGTCGAGGTCGGGAAACACGGCCTGATCGTCAGTGGTCTCGGGGCAGGGGGACTCCTCCTCCCGCAGGTCCCGGCCGAGTACGGCTGGACCAGCAGGGAATTCCTCGACCAGACCTGCGTCAAGGCCGGGCTTTCGCCCGGGTGCTGGAAGCGCGACGACGTCGCCGTGCTGACGTTCGAGGGGCAGATATTCGACGAAAAGGCGGTTTAACCCGAATGACAATCACGTTTGAGGTCATCCACAAAGATATCGCGGGAAGGGCCGGCAGGCTCAGGGTGAACGGCAGAACGATCCGGACGCCGGCGCTCCTCCCGGTCGTCAACCCGCACCTCCCCCTCGTGACCCCCCGCGAGATGCAGGAGATGGGCGTCGAGGCCCTGATCACGAACGCCTACATCTTCCGGCGGAGCACAGAGTTTTGCGACCGGGCGCTTGCGGAGGGGCTTCACGCGGTCCTCGACTTCGACGGCGCCGTCATGACCGACTCAGGATCGTTTCAGCTCTCCGTCTACGGCGAGGTCGAGGTGAGTAACCGGGAGACGCTCGAGTTCCAGCAGGCGATAGGAAGCGACATCATCGTCCCCCTGGATATCCCCACCCCGCCGGATGCGAGCCGGGAGAGGGCCGAGCGGGAGCTTGCGACCACCATGGGCCGGATCCGCGAAGCCCGGGAACTCTTCCCCGACGCGAACCTCGCAGGACCTGTGCAGGGCGGCATCTTCACCGACCTCCGGGAGGAGGCCGGGCGGGCCGTCCAGGACCTCAACCTCACCTTCTGCCCGGTCGGGGCCGTGGTGCCGCTGATGGAGAACTACCGCTACCAGGACCTGGTACGGGTCGTCCTCGCGGCCAAACGCGGTCTCTCCCCGGCGACCGCCGTCCACCTCTTCGGTGCAGGCCACCCGTCGATGTTCGCCCTCGCCGTCGCGATGGGCTGCGACCTCTTTGACTCGGCAGCATACGCCCTCTTTGCCCGGGAAGGCCGCTACATCACCCCGCACGGGAGTTACAAGATCGACGAACTTGCGGAGCTCCCCTGCCCCTGCCGGGTCTGCCGCTCGATGACCGCCGACGAGCTCCGGCAGTCAGAAGACCGGGAGCGGCTGCTCGCCCTCCACAACCTCCACGTCACCCTCGCAGAGATCGCCCGCATCCGGCAGGCAGTCCAGGATGGGACTCTCTGGGAACTCGTCGACGAGCGGTGCCGGAGCCACCCGCGCCTGCTCACCGGCTACCGGGAACTCCTCGCTCACGCGGCCTATCTTGAGCGCGACGATCCCGTCTCCAAGCGCCGGTTCTTCTACCGGGGCTCGGAGACCTGCCTGAGGACAGAGGTGCTCCGGTTCCGGGAGGTCATTCCCCGCATCCCCCTTGGTGAGCGGGTGCTGGTATCCTTCGACGGGCGCGAGGTCCCCGGGTTTGATACGGTGCTGAACTTCAAGCCCCCCTTCGGGCCGTACCCCACAGAACTTGCGGAGACGTTCCCGATAGGCCAGAGCGAGATCCCGGAATGGGACGACGATATGGTCCGGTCCGGGTGCGCCGGCATCCGGGCCCTGATGGAGGCGCACCCGGAGAGTCGCCTCACCATCCGGTGCGATGATGCGTGGGCGCGCATCGTCCTTGAAGAGGTTCCCGGTGCGGAGGTGTACCGTGAGCAGGTATGAGGCGGCGAAGCGCGACGGCCTCGCGCGGATTGGAACCTACGAGGAGGGAGAGACGAGTGTCTCCCTCCCCGCCGCCTTTGATACGGACGCCCTCTTCCCGGCGCTCCGCGAACGCTCCCATTCAAACGTCCCGCTCTCCGCCGATCCGGCGTTCGTCCGGGACTACTTCTCCCCCGGCGAGGGGCAGCCGGTCGCCGTCCACCCGCTCGCCGCGCAGGCCCCAGAATCCGGCGACTGCACCCTGGTCGCGAACTGGCATACAGCGCTCAAAAACCCCCGGAACTACGCGGCATGGCTTGCGGCCTTAAAGGAGAGCGTCCCGCCGGACACCGCGTGGTACGCCCCGGCAGCGGCGCTCCCCTCGACCGCCTGCCTCCTCGTATACTCGGGCTTCGACCTCTTCGACTACCGGGCCGTCGACCTCGCGTCCGCACAGAAGACCTTCTGCCTGCCGGAAGGCGAGTTCCCGGCAACGCTCATGGAGACCGGGGTCTGCGGGTGCGAGGGCTGCCGGGACGGCGACCTCGTCCGGCACAACCGTCTCGCGCTCGACCGCGAGATCGCCCTTGTGCGGCACTATATCGAGGCCGGGCGACTCCGGGAACTGATGGAGGCCCGGTGCCGTGCGGACGCGGCGCAGACGGGCATCCTCCGGTTCCTCGACCGGAACTATGCTCTTATGGAGCGGTTCCTCCCGGTGGCGCGGGCGGTGCCGATGCTTGCCGCCACCGCTGAGTCACAGAACCGCTCAGAGATCCGGCGGTTCGCCGACCGGGTGATCGAGCGGTTCGTCCCGACCCGGACCGACGTTGCGGTCCTCCTCCCCTGTTCGGCGCGGAAACCCTACTCACTCTCCCGGAGCCACAGGCTCTTCATGAACACGGTGGACCGGCGGGCGCACGAGCTGATCGTCACCTCGCCGCTCGGCCTCGTGCCCCGGGAACTGGAGCGGGTCTACCCGGCGGGCCACTACGACGTGCCGGTGACGGGCTACTGGGACCGGGAAGAATGTGCCTTCATCGCCGACATCCTCACCCGTTACTTCGCCGCGCACCCCTACCGCCGGGTGGTCGCCCACCTCGAGGGCGGGGCGCTCACCGTCGCAGAGATGGCGGCGGAGGCCTCGGGGATCGACCTTGAGGTGACCTGCCGCGGTCACCCGACGTCGTCTGCGTCGCTCGCAGCACTGGATGCGGCCCTTGAGGGTGAGCGCCGGGTGCAGACCGACACCATCCGGGGCACGGTCTCCTGGCAGTTCGCGACCGATATCAACACGAAGGGACTCCAGATCCGGGGCAGGAGCATGCAGATGGCGGTCCTCCGCGGGAAACAGCAACTCTTCAGCATCGATGCGGGGACCGGGCTCTTCCGCCCGACGTTTGAAGGGTGGGGCCTGATACCGGAGGGGTATCGGGTCAGGATCGACGCGTTCGTGCCGCAGGGCGATGTCCTCGCCCCGGGCGTCACGGACTGCGACCAGCGGATACGGGAGGGCGACGAGGTGCTCGTCGAAGGGCCGCTCGCGGTCGCCACCGGACGGGCGATGATGGGGGCGGATGAGATGCTCCGGTCGAAGCGCGGGGTCGCGGTCAGGGTGCGGAAGACGAAGAAGATCGGGGAGTGAGCGAGTCCGGTGGCTCAAACCCCTCCGGGCTCGTTTTTTGCAGTGGTTAACCTAAAATCGCTGCAGGGCGTCGTTTTTGTGTCTACGACATTAGTGGACCATTGTATCTAAAACTTCACACACCGTCGCCTCACGCGAAGAGCGCGAAGCCGCGAAGACTATTGAGTGTTACCCCAATCTTCCTTTCGCGTCCTTCGCGGCTTCGCGTGAGACAGCAATTCTCCGAGCACCGGGACCACCAAAATAAGGTGAAATGGTTCTCAGGTCAACATGGTCAAGTGGGTATAAAGCCTGGTACAGTGGACCGTGGCGGATATCGCCATGGGGGGAGGGGCTGACGGGGAGGGGGCTCGTCCCCTCCCCTGTCTCTGCCTCGTGTCTTCAGCGTCCAGACTCAATTCCTACAGATTGCCATCTGCCGATAACCCCCTCCTGGAGGGGGGGACGGTACAGGGGGATACCCGGGAAAAGCCGTGCCCGGGGGTGCAAACTCCCGGACAGTGCGAAACAAGATCAATAAGTTGAGAGTGCCGATAATTGAGAATCGTTGCACCAGGTTAGTTCTCGCGCTGATGCGCAGGACCCGGAAGTCCGGTGGGACGTGGCCGCCTCTTCCATGGTTCTCCTGCTCTTCGTCCTCCTCCGGCAACGCTCAAATCGCAGGAGCACCTACCGTATCGGTATGCGCTACATCGTCACAGGCGGAGCGGGATTCATCGGGTCCAATCTCGCAGAGCGGCTGGCACGCGACCACGACGTCGTGATCATCGACAACCTCACCACCGGGCGGCGTGAGAATATCGAGCACCTCATCGGTCATCCCCGGGTGACGTTCATCGAGGGGAGCGTCACCGACCTTGACCTGCTCACCGACGCCTGCGCCGGGGCTGACGGCATCTTCCACCAGGCGGCCATCGCCTCGGTTCCCCGTTCCGTGGAAAAACCCCTGGAGACGAACGCGGTGAACGTGGGCGGAACCGTGAACGTCCTCTGGGCCGCAAAGGAATGCGGCGTCCCGACGGTTGTGGCGGCTTCCACCTCGGCGATCTACGGCGACGACCCGGTCTTCCCCAAACACGAGACGATGGCGCCGACGCCGCTCTCCCCGTACGCGGTCTCAAAGCTCGCGGGCGAGTACTACGGGAAGGTCTTTTCCGACCTCTACGGCATCAGGACGGCCTTCCTGCGCTACTTCAACGTCTTCGGTCCCCGGCAGGACCCGAACTCCGAGTATGCGGCGGTGATCCCGAAGTTCGTCACCCGCCTGCTCGCCGGGAAACCGCCGATCATCTACGGCGACGGGGAGCAGACCCGCGACTTCATCTTCGTCGCCGACGTGGTGCGGGCGAACATCCAGGCGATGGAGGGCGATGCCCGGGGGGTCTTTAATATCGCCGGCGGCCGCCGGATCAGCCTCAACGAGCTTGCCGCCTGTCTCTGTGGGATCACCGGCATGCATGCCCGGCCGCTCTACGGACCTCCGAGAGCGGGGGATGTGCGTGATTCGCTTGCCGATATATCGCGGGCCAGGGACGCCTTCGGCTTTTCTCCCCGCAACACGGTCGATGAAGGGCTCCGCGAGACGCTGGTATCCTCATTGCAAAAGGACTTGCAGAGAGGAAGGCAACGAAGAGACCACGTCAAGGTGGTTGAAGTATACCAATGCCGACGCGAGGTAGGTGTACGGAGGTTAAGTTGGCGCATATGGGCATGCCTCCTCCACCGGACAAAGAACACCGTAGTCCCCACCCCGCGCCCGGCCTCCTCCCCACCCCCGAAGTGCGTGGCGATAGCCGGTGGAAATCCATGTTACGGACATGTGCGATCAGCAAGAGCTTTAACCCCCGCAGGAGGTCACACATGTGCCCGATACACACGGCCTCAAACTCATGCTGTAAATTCTAACTAAAAAAGACAGGCTCCCCTGCCGCCAAAACCCCGAAAACCCTACTTCTTCGGGACGAGCTTCACCGCCGTCCCGTAGGCAAGGAGTTCCGCCGCCGTCGCCATCGTCTGCGACGTCGTGAACCGGATATTCACCACCGCATCGGCCCCGAGGTCGCGCGCGGCGTTGACCATACGGTTGTACGCCTCGGTCCGGGCATCGGAGAGCATCTCGGTGTACTCCTGGAGTTCGCCGCCGACGAGGCTCTTCAAGCCCGCCATGACGTCTTTCCCGAGGTGCTTTGTCCGTACGGTGTTCCCAAAGACCACGCCGAGGACCTCTCCTACGGCGTAGCCCGGCACTTCTTCGGTCGTTGTCAGTATCATTCTTCGTTCACTCCGTGATCTCTTCGATGATCTCCTCGCGCCCCCGCCATATGAGCAGCGCGATGCCGATCACGACGAGCGGGACGCCGTAGATTGGGATGAGCAACGCGATCACCGCGCCGATGGCGGTCAGGGCGATCCCCCAGCGTACCTGGCTCCGCATACTTATCCCTGTGACGGATTCGGGGATAACCGTTCGTATTCTCTCTATTTTCGGGGACCTACCTCGCGCAGAATAGATGCAGTAAAGAGGCTGGAGCCACAATGTGTACGAAGCGTTAGATACAGTTTGACGTTATCATCGACCAGGATAATCAGGAGTGAAGCGGTTGTATAAGGTGGAATTGGCGACCAAACTCGCCGACCGGGTTTACGAATACTGGATATCTGCGCCGCAGGTGGCGCGGCATGCACGGGCAGGCCAGTTTATCATCCTGCGCCTGCATGAGAAGGGTGAGCGGATACCGCTCACCATCTCCGCGGTTAAGGGAGACGCCGTCCGGGTGATATTTATGGCCGTCGGCAAGACGACCCAGGAACTTGCGATGCTCCGTCCCGGCGACAGCATCAGCGACGTCGTAGGACCGCTCGGAAAGCCGAGCGAGATCGAGAACTACGGCACCTGCTGCGTCATCGGCGGCGGTGTCGGGATCGCAAGCACGCCGCTCATCGCAAAGGAACTCAAAGCGGCAGGCAACCATGTCATCGGGATCATCGGGGCGCGGAGCGCCGATCTCCTCATCCTCGAGGACGAGATGCGGGAAATCTGTGACGATCTCTATATAACGACCGACGACGGGAGCAAAGGCGTTCACGGGTTTGCAAGCGACGTCCTCAAGAAGTTGCTTGAGGAGAGGACGATCGACCGGGTCTGGATCATCGGCCCCGCCATCATGATGAAGGTCACCTCCGGCGTGACGGTCCCCTACGGCGTGAAGACCTACGTGAGCCTCAACCCGATCATGGTCGACGGGACGGGGATGTGCGGCTCCTGCCGGGTGACCGTCGGCAAAGAGACGAAGTTTGCCTGCGTCGACGGCCCCGAGTTCGACGCCCACCAGGTCGATTTCAATGAACTGATGCAGCGGCAGCGGATCTACATGGGCCAGGAGAAGGTTTCGCTTGAACGGTTCGCGGAGCACCGGTGCCGGTGCGGCGAAGGGGGCGGGCACCATGAGTGACCGGCCGGCCGACGCCCGGGTCAGGGACTTTGAGGAGGTCGATTGCGGCCTCACCCCTGCAGAAGCTATCGCCGAGGCCGAGCGCTGCCTGCAGTGCAAAAAACCGCTCTGTGTCCGGGGCTGCCCTGTCTGCATCGATATCCCCGCGTTCGTCCGTGAGGTCGCGGACGGGAACTTCCCGGAAGCTGCCCGGGCGCTCAAGGAGCAGAACATGCTCCCGGCAATCTGCGGGCGGGTCTGCCCGCAGGAGACGCAGTGTGAGGGGGTCTGCATCCTCGGCAACAAGGAGACCCCGATCCGGATCGGCGCGCTCGAGCGGTTCGTGGCCGACTGGGAGCGGCAAAACGGCGCCGAACTCCCTGAGACAGCCCGCCCGACCGGCAAAAGGGTGGCGGTCGTGGGGTCCGGCCCGGCAGGGCTGACGGCCGCGGCGGAGCTTGCCCGCTCAGGCCACGCCGTCATGGTCTTCGAGTCGCTCCATGAGGCGGGCGGCGTCCTGACCTACGGCATCCCCGCATTCCGGCTCCCAAAAAATGTCGTCAAAGCAGAGATCGACCAGGTGCTCGCCCTCGGTGTCCGCTTAAAGAAGAACCACCTCGTGGGGAGGAGTGTCAGCGTGGACGAACTCCTCGGCTACGATGCGGTCTTCCTCGCGACCGGGGCGGGACTTCCCGCGTTTATGGGCATTCCCGGGGAGAACAAAAACGGCGTCTACTCGGCAAACGAGTTCCTGACGAGGGTGAACCTGATGCACGCCGACGCGTTTCCCGAATTCGACACGCCGGTCCTGCACGGGGCCCGCGTGGCGGTGGTCGGCGGCGGCAACGTCGCGATGGATGCGGCGAGGGTGGCACGCCGCATGGGTGCTAAGGTCTCCCTGATCTACCGGCGGGGCGAGGAGGAGATGCCCGCACGGAGGGCCGAGGTCGTACACGCGAAGGAGGAGGGGATCGAGTTCCTCACCTGCACGAACCCGACCCGGATCCTCGGCGAAGGGTGCGTCACCGGTATCGAGTGCGTGAAGATGTCCCTCTGCGGCATGGATGCGAGCGGCCGCCCCTCCCCGGAGCCGATTCCGGGGAGCGAGTTCACCCTCGATGTGGATATGGTGATCCAGGCGATCGGCACGAACCCGAACCCACTCCTCGTCTCCCTGATACCGGGGCTTGGGCGCGGGCGGAAAGGGAACGTCGTCGTCGACGAGAACGGCCGGACGTCCATCCCCCACGTCTACGCCGGCGGGGATATCGCCACCGGCGCAGCGACGGTGATCGAGGCGATGGGCTCGGCGAAGCGTGCGGCGGCAGCGATCGACGCGATGCTGAAGGGAGAATAAACTCTCTTTTTTGGATCGATCCGGGACCTCTGGCCGGGGCAAGACCGGGTTCTACCTGCTCTCCAGATGTGCCGTCCGGAGCGTGAGCACTGAGGAGACAACGGTTCGTAGAAGCGGAGTTCGAGCCCTTTCAGGTGCGCGTTGTGAGGCAGGAGGTCAGAGGACTGCAGGTCTTCGAGCAGAATGCTCCCTCTTGAACCAGAAGGAGCGCAGACATGCCCGGATGGAAGGCGTGCTCCCCCGATGTGTATGTCCGTCACTCCGGCCCTATCTCCGCCTCCGGTACAGGACAAAACCCATCCCGGTACCAAGAACCGCGAAAACCGCCCCAAACCCCGGCGTCGTCCGGATCGACTGCCCGGGTGCCAGGCCCGAGGAGACCTGCATGACGTCTGTCTTCTGACCGGCCCGAACGGTAACCTCCCAGACGATCCGGTCGTTGCCGTAGACTTTCAGCACGATCTTCTCGGCGCGGGCGCCCGGGGGCTGTCCGGAGAGGGCCTTCCCCTCCGCTTCGGCTCTCCCGACCGTGAGGTTCTCTTCCGAAACGTATGTCGTCGAGACGATCTCGCCGCCCGAAAGGTCGACGATGTACTCCGTGAATACGCCGGTATCGTTGATGAGTGAGGTTATAGGGATACGCCACGATAACCCCCATGACCTCCAAGACAAAACAGCACCACAAGCCACAGGAGAAAACCCGAGGTTGAGGCCGCAGGTACCGCTCCGCTCTGAAGAAGTTCCGTTTCAGGCATCTCCTCGCGGGCAAACAGGTAGTAGCCGAGGGCAACGAAGAACAGCAAGGTCCCAGCGGTAAGCCATGTCCGTGGCATGAGCGGGAACGTGACCGTGAATACTCCCATAGCGTTCGGCTCCGCGAAGAAGGCGAACAGGATCGCTATGAGCACGGCGACCCAGAGGAAACACAGGGACAAGCCGCAGATTACGCCCACGACGTTGATGAGCTTCCGGTTTTTGTTTCTTTGGTCATTTCTATCACAGGGATTCGTTATGGGTTTCCGGCTCCAGAGGCGTCCTGGATGCGTTCTGAATTCATTCCGTATTACTCCCATCTCCGGAGTTCGGGCGGCGAAGCGAAATGACCACCCGGAGGAGGATGTAGAAGATGGTGGCGACAAGTACGCACTCGAGGTAGAACCCGAGGAACGCAAGCCCGGAAAACACCAGATCGTGTGCTAATGTGTTTTTCGCGAGCGGTAGGGCGTTTATGACGCCGTCGAAGAACCATCCGAGAAACGGCAGTCTATCCGCGAGTAGCGGGGCCTCGCCTTTCCAGCGGTGCGGGGTTATGAGCAGGGCGAATACAAGCGGAGCCATTGCTGCGACGGTAACGAGCATCGTCTGTATTCGCCCATGAAACGAGAGAATGCCTGCAACAAGCGGGAACGGCGTGGCGGCCCCCGCAATTGCAAGGGTCAGGATCACCAGAAAGAGGGTGAGAAGGGCAAAGAGCGGTATGGGCCCCGGATGACCTGAGGCGATGCCAGCGACAACGACCCAGACTGCCCATGCAACGATCGCAACGAGCGGCGGAATTGCGAAGCGCAGCCGGCTCCGGGAGATAGACTCGTAAAGGCGGTGGAAAGCCGATGTATTCATATGAGGCATTTATTACTCCATGTCGTTAAAGTACGGACTTTATATGTTTAACTGATTATCAGACGCTTCATTACACTGTGCACTCACTGCCAGCACAACACCCGCACTCACCAGCAGCATCGCCAAAAGCGCGGAGAGTGCCCGCATTCCAATGTTTCCGTTCATTTCTTTCCTCCGATAACCACCCAGGAGGCAAAAGAGGCACAACCTTAAGTACATGGAATGCGAACCACTCTTTCGCCTTCGGGCAGTGGGGGGTTCACCCGGCCTTGGACGGATGGGGTGAGCCTCCGCCGTTTTGAGCCTCCGCACAAGGACATGGGCGTCGGTTTACTTATATATTCTGTCCTATTTCTTTACACGTCCGTCGGCTGTTTGCAGAAGTGGGGCGATCGAACCCGCCCTGAGGGATGCGGATACAGGAGATAGGTCGTTCTCGCGGTGATGGAGATCGTGTGGTCTACGCCGTGGGGACCCGCAATGGGTTGGGAACCGAGGTTCGAAAAGCCGCCGGGCTTCGCTGTGTGACTTCCCCACAGGGGAAGGAACCGGAACATCGAAGATGTGACTTGCGACGAACAACGTCCGGAGCTTGAGCACCGCGAAGAACACGAAGAGGGGACAGTTTGATCCCCTACCCGATCCACTGGCGTCAGGTTAAGGTCAGGCCTCCTCCCCTTCAGACTCCTCTCTCGATAAGTGCTATTTTTCGCGCCCCCTTTCGATAGCTTTATCTCTCTTTAAAACGCGGCCTCTATGTCGATTCCAAGCGACAATGAAGGAACGATCTTCCGATCTGAACTGGGGCGGCTTCTCCCCTACGATCGCCTTCTCGAACTCGCCCGGAGCACCGGGTTCTGTCAGCGGATCCGGAAGCTCCATCCGGTCATCTTTCTGCAGGTGCTCGTCTTCGCGCCCTGCCTGCACCGGCATGCAACGGTGGCGGAGATCTGGCGAACCTATCTGGATCTCACCGGGTCGGATATCGCCTATTCGAGTTTTGTTGACCGATTAAACGATGCATCAGCCAGTTTCTGCCAGGCGGTGCTCGAGGACTGCATCCGATCCCCGGTCGATGGTATGACCCTCGAACTCCGGGAGCGCTATGCTCACTTTGTGACGGTCTTCATCCAGGATTCGACGATCGTCCGGCTGAATAAGAACCTCGCCGACCGGTTTCCGGCGGCGCGGTCAAGAACAGTCGCCGCCGGGGTCAAGATCGCGTATCTCCTGAATGTCCTCGCCAACGGACCACGGACGATCTCGATTGTGCCGAGAGGAGAGCCGAGATCAAGACGCTTCGCATCGGACCCTGGATCGCGGGCTCTCTCCTCCTGATGGATCTTGGCTTCTACACGTATCACCTTTTCGCCAGGATTCACGAGAATCGGGGATTCTTTGTCTCCCGGGTGAAGAAGGCAAGTACCCTGACAGTCGAGGCGGTTCATTCGCCGATGACCCCGATCCAGCGCGACGCCGTCATCGGACGGGATCTTCTTTCCGTGATCCCGGAGCTGGATGCGCCGTCCTTCGACGCAACGGTCTCAGTCCTGCTCAAACGACGGGCATACCGAGGGAAACGACGGCAGGAACGGTATTCGTTCCGGTGTGTCGGCAGGATCCACCCGGAGACCCGGGCGTGGCACTTCTACCTGACGAACCTCGGTCGGGATGAGTTCACGGGGGATGAGATCGCTGAACTCTACCGATTCCGATGGGAGATCGAGTCCCTGTTCGACGAAGCAAAGAACGAAGGTACTCTTGGCGATATCGGGGTCAAACGCGAGGGCGCCACGATGGCCCTCCTCTCCGTCATGCTGATCCGCCAGTTAGTCCTGAAACGGGTGTATCTGGTGATGAGAGCGCTCCTGAACGAGGCAACCCGCCAGAGACTCTCCCCAGATCTCTATGGGAGAGTGTTTATCGAACAGATAGGCATGCTGCTGGAGACCGTGGTGGAGGGGTGGAAGACGCCCGAAGAACAGGTATTGGGCAGGAAGGGATGGGATCTCTGGTTCGAACGACTCTGCCGTCACAGCCTCCAGTATCACCCGAAGAGGATAGTCCGGGACGCCATCCTGAAGCGTTGAACTGAACGAAAGGGGGGAGCCCGGCCAGGGCGCGGGCCGCCGGAGAGAGCGGGAGCTCTCGGAAAAATCCCGGCAAAATACCGGGGAAGGGGTTTGTCCACCGAGAATGTAACGAGAGTTGCCTGCAGCCGAACAACGTCGGCGCGGATCGAGGCCGGAGGCTGGTGGGTGAGCTCGGCTACAACGTGTTACTTCAACGAACAGCAGTCATAACTGCAGCGGAGGGAAGTCGGTTTTCGAAATTAACCTGACGCCGATGCTACCCGATCAACTTCACCAGCCCGTGCCGGGGCTCGAACACCTCCCCGCCCCGTTTCAGCTGCTCGAGGATGTGCTCGACCTTATCGCGGGAGAAATCCTGTCGCGTCAGGATCTCGATGACATCATCGACCTTCGCCTGGCCATCGACCATCCTCGCCCCCGCAGAAGGACTGCAACGCGATACACGCCGTATCACAACCCTTTACTCTCCGGCCGCCCCTAACTCCAGTAAGTGCCGCAGCAAAGAGCCCGCATGCCCGCCCCCGACGCCGCCGAGCGCCGGACCGTCCTCATCATCGCCACCCTCGCCGCGTTCCTCACCCCGTTCATGGGATCGGCGGTAAACATCGCGCTCCCATCCATCGCCGCCGAGTTTGCTCTCGACGCCGTCTCGCTGAGCTTCGTGGCCTCGTCCTACCTCCTCGGAACCGCGATGTTTCTCGTCCCGTTCGGCCGGTGTGCCGACATATACGGGCGCAAACGGATCTTCACCCTCGGCGTGGCCGTCTTCACCGCCTCGGCCCTGCTCTCCGCACTCGCGACATCGGGACTGCAACTTATCCTCTTCCGGTTCATCGAAGGCCTGGGGAGCGCCATGATCTACGGCACCGGCGTCGCCATGATAACCTCGGTCTTCCCGCTCCATGAGCGGGGGCGGGCCCTCGGGATCAACGTCACCGCCGTCTACATCGGCCTCTCCATCGGGCCGTTCCTCGGCGGTTACCTCACCGGGTTCCTCACCTGGCGGAGCATCTTCCTCACGAACATCCCCCTCGGCATCTACATCGTCTACCAGATTCGCCGCCATCTCACGAAAGAGTGGGCCGACGCACGCGGGGAGCGGTTCGACATCGTCGGCTCGGTCTTCTACAGCGCGATGCTTCTTTCTGTGATGTATGGGTTCTCGCACCTCCCCGAGATCGGCGGCGTTGCAGCAATCGTCGCCGGGGTTCTGCTCTCCGTGGTCTTCTACGCCTGGGAGACCCGGACGCCGGACCCGGTCCTCGACATCCCGCTCCTTGCATCGAACCGGGCGTTCGCCTTCTCGAACCTCGCCGCCCTGATCAACTACGGCGCGACGTTCGCCGTCGGGTTCCTCCTCTCCCTCTACCTCCAGGTGGTCAGGGGGTTCGACCCCGGCACCGCGGGGCTCGTCCTGATCACGCAGCCGGTCATCCAGGCGCTCTTTGCCGCCCCCGCCGGGCGGCTCTCCGACCGTATCGAACCACAGTACGTCGCCTCGGCGGGGATGGCGCTCACCGCCGTCGGCCTCGCCCTCCTCACGTTCCTGACACCTGTAACCCCGATAGGGTACATCGTCGCGAGCCTCGTCCTCCTCGGGTTCGGGTTCGCTCTCTTCTCCTCCCCGAACACCAACGCCGTCATGACCTCGGTCGACCGGTCCCTCTACGGCGTCGCGTCCGGGATGCTCGCCACCATGCGGACGACCGGGATGATGTTCTCGCTCGGGTTCGTCACCGTCATCTTCGCCGTCTTCATCGGCACCACCCAGATCGGGGCCGAAGTTCTGGCCCCTTTCATGATGAGCCTCCATGTGGCGTTCACCGTCTTCACCATCTTCTGCACCCTGGGCATCTTCGCCTCGCTCGCCTGCGGCAGGGTGCGCGGGTGACCGCCGCCCCTCACTCCGCGACGCAGTAGATATAGTAGACCCGCCGGCCCTCCCTCGTGACGACGTCCACCCCGTGCACCTCGTTCTCGAACCCGGGGAAGCGGGTATCAAACTCCTGCAGGGAGACGAGGTGATCGACGATCGCCCGGGTGGCCGGGCCGCACCGCTCCCCCGGCATGATCACCGGGATGCCCGGCGGATAGGGCACGACCATCACGGCGACCGTCCTCCCCCCGATCTCGCTTACCGGCATCGCCGTCACCTCGCCCCGTACCAGGCGGCGATAGGCTTCCGCCGGCGTCATCACCGGTTCCGGCAGCGTCGCGTAGACCTGCCGGACGAGATCGGTGATCGACTCATCCCTCAGGTACCCGTGCATCTCCTGGCAGAGATCGGCAAGCCCCCGTCCGGCATACCGGGCGGGGTATTTGCGCACCAGGTCCGGGAAGACCTCCTCAAGCGCGCTGTTGCGGTCGTAGAGAGCCTTGAACCGGAAGAGTTCCGCGAGCAGTGTCCCCGACTTGCCCTTGGTGATCCCGAGCGTGAAGAGGACCAGGAACGAGTAATACCCGGTCTTCTCGACGACGATCCCGCTCTCCCGGAGATACTTCGTGACGATGCCTGCCGGTATCCCCCGGTCCTCCATGCCCCCGCCCGGCCTGATCCCCGGGGTGAGGATGGTCACCTTGATAGGGTCGAGCATGGCGTAACCCTCCTCGATCCCCTCAAAGCCGTGCCACGCATCGTAAGGATTTAAGAGCCAGCACCCGGCGTGGTTCCGGAGGAGCTGGTCGTCCGCCTCCCCAAGCGCCTGTTCCGTCTCCTGGTCCATGATACAGTCGGGCTGCCAGACGGTGAACCACCAGTAGTTCTCCTCGGGGAGAGGACTCTTGCGGATCTCTTCTGCCACCGTCACCATCTTCTTCCGAAAGACGATCGCCTCCTCGATCGCCTCCTCGATGAGGAACCTCCCCGAGTGCCCGGCCATCATCTTGGTGGCGACGTCAAGGGACGCTATGATGGTGTACTGAGGGGAGGTGGAGGTGAGCATCATGAACGCCTCGTTGAACCGTGGGTGGTCGACGGGCCCTTTGCCCTGCCTGACGTGAAGCATCGAGCCCTGCGAGAAGGCCGCGAGGACTTTATGAGTCGACTGGGTGGCAAAGACCGTCGGGCCGACAACGTCTGCTGTGTGCATCCCGAACCTTCCGGCGTAGAGAGGATGGAACCTCGCGTAGCCGGACCACGCCTCATCGAACAGGAGATACGGGACCACGTCCCGCAACTGTTCCTCGATCCGTTCTGCGCTGTAGCAGATCCCGTCGTACGTGGAGTTCGTGATCACGGCGAGCCTGACCGCCTGCGATGCCGGATCCTCTACGAGCGGGCAGTTCCGGATTTTCTCCCGGATGACCCCGGGGTGAAACTCACGGCTGTGGATGGGCCCGATGATCCCGTACTCGTTCCGGGCCGGGATGAGGTAGACCGGGACGGCGCCGGTCATGATGATCGCGTGCATGACGGATTTGTGGCAGTTCCGGTCGACGAGGACGACGTCGCCGGGGGTGACGGTCGCAAGGCAGACGATCTTGTTTGCCGCCGACGTGCCGCCGGTGACGAAGTAGGTCCGGTCGGCCCCGAAGACCTCCGCGGCCTTCCGTTCCGCCTCCCCGACGACGCCGGAGTGCTCCAGGAGCGAACCGAGCTCCGGGACCGAGGCCGAGAGGTCGGCCCGGAGAGCGTTCTCGCCGAAGAAACTGTAGAAGATCCGGCCGGCGGCGCTCTTGAGGAACGCGACGCCCCCCATGTGCCCGGGCGTATGCCAGGAGTACCTGTACTCCTCGACGTAGTCCATCAACCCCTGGAAGAACGGCGGGAGGACGTCGGCGAGGTAGTTCTTCGCCGCCCGCTTGATGTGGCCGGCGATGAACCCGGGGGTGTCCTCGAGTTTCCAGATGTAACCGTCGATCCGGGATATGACGCCGAGCGGTATGGCGGATATCGCCAGTTTCTCGGTGTTTAAGAAGATCGGGATCTTCGGGTTGCGCTCCCTGATGAGATCGATGACGTCTGCGGCGGTGATCATGCCGTCCACGGCCTCGGGAGTGAGTTCCCAGTCGATGATGATACAGCTTGCGTGCGGGTGCGAGAGGAATGCGTGAACCCCGTCACGGGCGGTCAGGGCTTCGATGACGGGAAAATCCTCGGCTTTCAGTTCTTTCACGATCTCCCGCGACGCCCGGCCCTCCGCAGTGTCCGAGTGCAGTTCGTCGTCGATGATGAGAACGGGAAACTCCTCCAGGTAATCCATGTGGTCGTACTCCTGGATGATACTCTTTGAGGGACTCTTTAGAATGTTTTGGTCCGGGGTGACGGGGGCGCTCCGGGACGCCTGGTACGCCGGTTCTCAATAACCGGTACCCCAACAAAGGAGAGTACCGACCGGTTTTCGTGCTCCCTGGAAGGCCGCATCGAGGGGGCACGCCCGGGCCCCGCCTCCACCCCCGATAGCGATAGCCGTCACGGTCCACTGCATGGGGAGATCCCGGGGAAGAACCGGGTCCAGGCTTGCTCTCCCCTGCCTCCTCCGGGAAATGGCCGTCAACGCCGCTCCCGGGCACGGCTTCCCGCTGAATATCACCATGACTGCCCCCGCTCCCGGGCACGGCTGCCCACTGGATATCGCCACGCACTGCCCCCGCCCCGGTGGGGCGGGGGAGGAGGTCGAAGGCCGGGAGAGGTGGGGGCTTCAGGGAGGAACGTACGGGTACCCCCTGCGGGAGGTCGGCGAGGAACGTATGGGTACCCACCTGCGGGGTGGGGGTTGCCGGAGAAGAACGTATGAGTAGCCCACCCGCGGGGAGGCACGGGCCGGGGATGGATGGCAAGAAGCGATACCCTACGGTTCACTGCATGGGGAGGACCCGGGAAAATCCGGGTCCGGCACCTACCGGAACCCACCCCATCGAATAATTCGGAATCGATGCGGTAGTGCAGGAGAGCCTCTCACCCGAGCTCGAACGACGTCACGCCGAAGACCTCATCGAGCGGCAGGTCGGGGACCGCCTTCGTATAGATCCGTGCTGTCTCAAAGACGGGGACCATCCCCTGCCGTTGGGCGAGCGCCACGGCGGCGGCGTTCGGTTCCGGTACGTCGAGGTAGACCGGTCCACTCGAAGCCTGCGCGGAGAGAGCGAGGAAGATCTCCCCCGCAATCTCCGGTGTATCCGCAAAGAGCGGCCCGATCTTGTAGCCGTGGCGGCACCTCCGGACGACGCCGTACCCCGCGACATCGCCGTCTTCTCCGAGGACCGCCCGGCCGCACGCCCCCTCCTGCCGGAGCCAGGCCGCAAGAAAACGGGGGCGCGACGCCGGGAAATGCCGGGCATCGTATGCGGCGAGCGGTTCAAACGGCACTCCGGCGATATCGACCGGCCCTTCGGGCTCGTTGCCGCCGCCAGCACCCTCGAACCTGATGTTTCTATAAGCGAGCGTGAACCCTGATCGCGTGCGGTACTTCTCCTGCATCGCGAGAACACCGTCGCCCCCGATGTTCCGGTCCCCGGCGTGGGCCATGCCGGCGGCAAACAGCCTGCTCCCGTAGCCCCTGTTCCGGTATTCCGGTTTCAGGATATACAGGCCGGCAAAGGCAAACGTCTCACTGTAGTTGACGACCGAGACCGACCCTATCGGCTCGCCGTCGAGTTCGGCGATGAAGAACCCCTCCGGATCGGCGGCATAAAAGGCCTCCGCGTCGTGGTTCCCTGGATTCCATCCCTCCTGCGCCGCCCAGTCGACGGCGACCTCGACCTCCCGTCGCCGCATCGTCCTCACGGCAAATCCATCCCTGCTCACGCGGACCCTCGTTAAGCGGTAAGCGTTCCTCCCATTTGAGGATATCCAGAAGATTATACGGCAGTGAAATCTTCACTCAGGGCTCCGGGGGGCCTCGATCCTACCGGGAGGCAAAAACTGCCCGCCGCCGGGGCATCAGGACACTCCAGGAGGCCGAAGATCAAAAGATGTTCCTGGTTGACGACCTTTATATACGGAAACAACAACCTACCTCCTATGAGAGGCGAGGGCGCAAATCCGCCGGTGGTCTGTCTGGGGTTCGACATTCACTATCCCTGTTACCTCAATCCCGGATTTCGGCCAGATATGGTAAAGGGAAAAAGAAACCCGAAGGACAGTTACTTTAATCCGGAGATGAAGGAAGGCCTGGGGCGGGTCATCGACCGATCCTTCCGGCCGGCGACGGAGATCCTCATCGATCTCCTCGACGGCGGGTTCAAGTGTGCCTTCAGCATCTCCGGGGTGATGGTAGAGCACCTCGAACGATGGTACCCGGAGACGCTCGAACTCATATCCCGTGCGGCAACCCACCAGAACGCCGAAGTCCTCGCAGAAACCTACTACCACAGCGTCGCCGGGCAGTTCACCGACCTCGAGGAGTTCGTGGACGAACTCCTCATGCATCGCGACCTGATGAAGGAGCACTTCTCGGCCGTCCCGACCACGTTTGCCCATACCGACTACCCCATCACCCCCGCTACCGCAGAGGCGCTCGCCGGTGCCGGGATCGAGGCGGCTATCATCGAGGGGGGCGGACCCCCCGCCCCCGAGAGAGACCCAAACCACACCTACACCTACCGGGGCCTCCCGGTCCTCGTCACCCACTGCGACCTCGCCGACGACATCGCCGTGCGGTTTCCCTGGAGGGAGTGGGACAGGTGGCCGCTGATGGCCGACCGGTATGCGAAATGGCTCGCCGTATCCCCCGGCGACTGCATCACGCTCTTCCTCGACTACCGTATCTTCGGGGACGTCGTCGGTCCCGAGACGGGTATCCTCGAATTCCTGCATGCGCTCCCGGCAGCCCTTGCCGGGGAGGGGATAACGACCGTACATCCGTCAGAAGCTGCGCGGATCATCCCGCCGCGGGGGGATATCGGGGAGACCGGGGAGCCGGGGGGTCCGCAGAGGACCATCCTGCAACAGTCCGCACTCGAAGCTCTCGAGGAAGCGGGGGGTCTGGTTGCGGATCGGGCGATCTGGCGCTGCCTCCTTGAAACCGACCATATCCGGAGAATGGCCATGCGATCGGCCTCGTGCGGAAAACCCCACCACGCCGTCAGCCACCAGGCAACCTACGACTACTTCACCTCGTTTATGCAGATCCTCTCCCACGCCGAAGAACGGTCTGCAGCCAGCACACGGTCGCCGAAAGCCGCTCTCTCGCTCCGGTGCGTCCCCCCCGACAAGGCGTTCTCCTTCTCGTCATACGACAGGCCGGCCGGGTACGCCGCCCACAGCCTGCAGGAACTCACAAACATGCTCGAGTTTACTCCGGACGACGTCATCCGGTACCACGTGGAGCGGGAGGACTTTTACCACTGGATCGACCAGGTCATCGGCGATACGAAACTGGCGGAGAAGATCCGGGGCGTCGACGACCGCAGCAAGCTCCGTTCAACAATTCAGAATAGGATCGACAGACTATGGAAACGTTTAAGATAGCATTCTTCTGCTGGGAGTCGCTCCACTCCTCGTTCAAGGTGGGCGGGCTTGCACCGGCGGCAACCCACCTCGCCGAGCACCTCGCCCGGAGGGGGCACGAGGTCCACTTCTTCACCCGGGGAGAGCCCGGGGATGCGGATATCAACGGCGTCCACTACCATTACTGCCGCCCTTACGGCGACAACATCGTCGAGTACTGCAGGACCATGAGCAACATGCTCGTGGACGCTTTCCGCGCCTGCGACACTCCGGCGTTCGATATCCTCCACTTCCACGACTGGCACCTCGTCGAGGCGATGCACATCCTCCGTGACCGAAACACCATCCTCTCTTATCACTCCACCGAGTACGGGCGGCACGGCGGGAACTTCGGCGGGTGGTGGGAGTTTAAGGAGATATCGGGAAAAGAGTGGTACGGCGGCTACATCGCAAAAGCGGTCACGACCGTCTCGAACTCGACGAAGACCGAGGTGATGTGGCTCTACAACGTTCCTGAGTGGAAAGTCACCGTCATCCCAAACGGGATCGATCCCGATGCCTACTACGCCCGGGTCGACCCGGGCGAGGTGAAGAAGCGCTACGGCATCCACCCGCTCGCGCCCGTCGTCCTCTTCGTCGGGCGCCTCACCTACCAGAAGGGGCCCGATCTTCTCCTCCAGGCCGTACCCCGGATCCTCGCCACACGCTGGGATGTGCAGTTCCTCTTCGCTGGCACCGGGGATATGCGCGGCTACCTCGAAGGGATGGCCCACGGCCTTCCCGTGCAGTTCCTCGGCTACATCTCCGACAGAGAGCACGTCCAACTCCTGAACGCCTGCGATCTCGTCGCCATACCGAGCAGGAACGAACCGTTTGGGCTTGTCCTTACAGAGGCCTGGAGCGCGGAGCGCTGCGTCGTCGCGACCGATGTCGGGGGGCTCTCCGAGAATATCGACAACTACATGAACGGGATCAAGGTCCCCGTCCGGCCGGACTCGATCGCCTGGGGGATCTGCCACCTCATCGACGACCCGGCCTACATGCAGAGCCTCGGGAAGGCCGGCCGCCGGAAAGTGATGGAGAAGTTCCGGTGGGCCGTCGTCACGGAGAGAACGCTTGGCGTCTACAGGAAGGTTCTTTCCGGCGGCCCCTGATCCTGGAGGGGAAACCATGCAGCAGGCGCCACCAGACATCACGAGGACCCGGAGTCTCATCACCGACTACGACGTCTACCTCTTCCGGCAGGGGAGCCACTCCCGCCTGTACGACCGGCTGGGATCGCATCCTGCCGTCGCCGACGGCAGACGGGGAACCTTCTTTGCGGTCTGGGCGCCGAACGCGGCGGAAGTCTCGGTCATCGGGGACTTCAACGGGTGGGAGGCGGGCAGGAATCCGCTTTCGGCGCGGAGCGACGATTCCGGCATCTGGGAAGGATTTTTGCCGGATATCGGCCAGGGAGCGCTCTACAAGTACCACATCAGGAGCAGGTACAACGACTACTCCGTGGAGAAAGGCGACCCGTTCGCCCGCTTCTGGGAGATCCCGCCAAAGACCGCATCCATCGTCTGGGACCTCGCCTACACGTGGCGCGACCGGGCGTGGATGCGGGGCCGCGAGGAGGAGAACTCCCCGGACGCCCCGATATCCGTCTACGAGATGCACGCGGGCTCGTGGCGGAAGGTGCCGGAGGAGGGGAACCGGTCCCTCAGTTACCGGGAGGCGGCAGACGAACTCGCTGAATACCTGGTTGACGCCGGGTTCACCCACGTCGAGTTCCTCCCCATCATGGAGCACCCGTTCTACGCCTCCTGGGGCTACCAGACGCTCGGCTACTTTGCCCCCACGAGCAGGTACGGCACCCCGCAGGACTTCATGCACCTCATCGATTGCCTCCACCAGCGCGGGGTGGGGGTGATCCTCGACTGGGTGCCGTCTCACTTCCCCGCCGACGGCTACGGTCTCTCCTACTTCGACGGCACCTACCTCTACGAGCACGCCCTCCCCGGCCAGCGCTACCACCCCGAGTGGAAGAGTTACGTCTTCAATCTCGCGAGAAACGAGGTCCGGTCGTTCCTCCTGAGCAGCGCCATCTTCTGGCTCGAACGCTACCACGCCGATGGTCTCCGGGTCGATGCGGTCTCCTCGATGCTCTACCTCGACTACGCGCGGAGCGCGGGGGAATGGACACCCAACGTCTACGGCGGGAGGGAGAATCTCGAGGCGATAGGGTTCCTCCGGAAGGTGAACGAGACGGTCCATGCGAACTTCCCGGACGTGCTCGTCATCGCCGAGGAGGCGACCTCCTGGCCGGGGGTGACCGCCCCGACCGCGACCGGGGGGCTCGGGTTCGACCTGAAGTGGAACATGGGCTGGATGCACGATACTCTGGACTACTTCGTGCTCGACCCGGTCTTCCGGAAGTACCGGCCTGACCTCTTCACGTTCAGCATATGGTATGCGTTCAATGAGCGCTACGTCCTCCCCCTCTCGCATGACGAGGTCGTCCACGAGAAGAGTTCGCTCATCGGAAAGATGCCCGGTGACGAGTGGCGGAAACGGGCAAACCTCCGCCTCCTCTACGGGTACATGTTCACCCATCCGGGGAAGAAACTCCTCTTCATGGGGGGTGAGTTCGGGCAGTGGTCGGAGTGGAGCCATGATGCCGGGCTTGAATGGCACCTCCTGCAGTATCCCTCCCACCAGGGGATCCTCCGGTGGACCGGGGATTTAAACCGCCTCTACCGCCGCGCACCCGCCCTCCACGAGCGGGACGCCGACCCGGAGGGGTTTGAGTGGGTCGACTTCTCGGACGTGGAGAAGAGTATCGTCAGTTACCTGCGGCGGGGACGGTCGGCGGACGACGTCGTCCTGGTCGTCTGCAACTGCACCCCGGTCCCGCGCTACAACTACCGGGTCGGCGTTCCGTTCGGCGGGTTCTGGGAGGAGGTGCTCAACAGCGATGCGGTCGATTACGGGGGGAGCGGTGTCGGGAACCTCGGAGGGGTGGAGGCGGAGCAGGTCCCGGTGCACGGCCGGCCGTGGTCGCTCCCGCTCACCCTGCCCCCGCTCGGGGTTGTCATCTTCGCTCCCGAGGGGGCGTGACGATGGACCGCGCCATCTGCATCCACGGCCACTTCTACCAGCCCTCACGGGAGAACCCCTGGCTCGGTGATATCGAGGTCCAGCGGTCCGCCGCCCCGTACCATGACTGGAACGAACGGGTGGCCGCGGAGTGTTACGGCCCAAACACCGCCGCACGTATCCTTGATGCGGACGGCCTGATCGGCGAGATCGTCAACACCTACTCGAAAGTCAGTTTCACGGCCGCACCGACGCTTCTCTCCTGGCTCGCGCAGCATCGTCCGGCGGTCTACCGGGCGATCATCGATGCCGACCGGGAGAGCCGGGAGCGCTACGCGGGCCACGGGTCCGCGATCGCCTCCTGCTACAGCCACCTCATCCTGCCGCTTGCGACCCCGGAGGAGAAACGGACCCAGGTCGCCTGGGGGGTCCGCGACTTTGCGTCACGGTTCGGCCGGGAGCCAGAAGGGATGTGGCTCCCGGAGACGGCGGTCGATCTCGAGTCCCTGGACCTGATGGCCGGGGCCGGGATCCGGTTCACGATCCTTGCCCCTCACCAGGCAGGGAAGGTGCGGGCGATCGGGGCGGAGGGCTGGACAGACGCCTCCGGCGGCCGGGTCGAGACGCGGATGCCCTACCTCTGCCGTCTCCCCTCGGGCCGGAGCATCGCCATCTTCTTCTACGATGGGGCGATCGCCCGCGACGTCGCGTTCGGGGACCTGCTCTCCGACGGGCGGCGCTTTTCCGGGCGGCTGCTCGGCGCGTTCTCCCCGGGCAGGGGACGCCCCGAACTCGTGCATATCGCGACCGACGGGGAAACCTACGGTCACCACCGCGAGTTCGGGGAGATGGCGCTCGCTTACTGTCTCCGGACCATCGAGGCGCGCCGCGACGTCCGCCTCACGGTCTACGGCGAGTACCTCGCCGCTCACCCGCCCACGCACGAGGTCGCCGTCCGGGAGGGAACGTCCTGGAGCTGCACCCACGGCGTCGGGCGCTGGCGAGAGGAGTGCGGGTGCCACAGCGGGGCGCACCCCGGCTGGTCGCAGGCGTGGCGCAGGCTGCTCCGGGAGGCGGTCGCCATGGTCCGCGACGCCCTTGCTCCCCGGTCCGCGGAGGAGCTCGCGGCCCTCGTCAGAGACCCCCGGGAGGCCCGGGACGACGCCGTCGGGCTCGTCCTCAACCGGTGGTCGGACGGGGCCGTGGAGGAGTTCTTCTCGCGGCACGCACTCCACGACCTTTCGCTAAAAGAGCGGCGGCGGGTGCTTGCGCTCCTCGAGATGGAGCGGCAGGCGATGCTGATGCAGACGAGTTGCGGCTGGTTCTTCGACGATATCGCGGAGCCGGGAAGCGTCCAGGTGATGCGGCATGCAGGCCGTGCGATGGACCTTGCCCGGCGGGTCCTCGGGATCGACCTTGAGGCGGCGTTCATCGAGATCCTCACCCGCGCCCCGTCAAACGACCCGGGATGCGCGACCGGCGCTGCGGTCTACGAGGCCCAGGTCCGGCCGGCAGCGGCGGACCTTGCCCGGGTAGGTGCGGGGGCCGCGCTCTACGAGATCTTCGGCCTCGTTCCCCTCGCGGCCGCGTCGGGGATGTACGCCATCCGCGGGGACTGGCCGTACCGGTCGGACACCGGCGGTCGGCAGAGCCTCCTCGGGACCGTCCGGGTGCAGTCCCGGGTGACGGGGGAGGAGGCGTTCTTTGACGCGGTCGCATCCTTTGCGGGCATAGACCGGGTCGTCATCGGCGTACGCGAGCCCGGCGGCGATGAGGCGCTCCGGGCAGCGTGGGGGAGGTGACGGGGACCGGGGGCAGGGGCATTTGCCCGGGTCTACACCGCCTCCGACCTCTCCGACGAGGAGCGGTGGACGATCGCCCGCCAGGTTCTCCCCGGCATCGGGTCGGCCGTCTGCGCGGTCTACCGTGACGCGGCACCGCTGCTTGGCGTGCTCGATGACCTCGGGATCCCTGAGCCCCGGGCCGCGATCCGGCTCCGGGAGCACGCCGGCACCGGACGGCTGCTCGCAATGCTCGAAGCCGGGTGCCCCGACCCGGATGGCTTCGCGGCGTTCGCCGGAAAGATGCGGAGAGAGAACCTCAGACCCGACCTTGCGGCACTCGGGGAGGCGGCGAGCAGGCGGATCGCGGCCGCTGCCAGGAAAGCAGCGGCCCGGCCGGGGAATCCGGCGCCGCTTGAGGAGATCGTCCGCATTGTCCGGTGTGCAAAGGTATTTGGACTGGCGCTCACTCTATGGGAGAGCCAGAACGCCTGCATCGGGATGCGCGGGCAGTATGCCGCGATGCAGCAGCGTGCCGGCCGGGGTGATGAGGATGCAGAACGGTGGGCGGAGGCCTTCAGGAGGGCGGCGACATGTCTCGGCGTGAGGGTGACGTGAGGAGGGGTGAAGCATGAACCGGCGGGGGAGCGGGGTTCTCCTGCATATCACGTCCCTGCCGTCGGCGTACGGCATCGGCGACCTTGGGCCCGCGGCACACCGGTTCGTAGACCTCCTTGCACAGGCAGGACAGCGCTACTGGCAGATCCTTCCTCTCAACCCGACGTGCCCGGCGTTTGGCAACTCGCCCTACCAGAGCACATCGGCGTTTGCCGGGAGCACCTGGCTCATCAGCCCCGAGCAGATGGTCGCCGACGGCCTCCTCGCCCCGGAGGAGATCAGCAACCCCCCGGTCTTCGCCGGGAACCGGGTGGACTACCGGGCGGTCCTGGACTACAAGAACGGCCTCTTCGACCGTGCGTTCGAGCGGTTCAAAGAGCGCGGGGCGGATTTCCGTTACAAGGATTTTGCTGCCGAGAACGCCTTGTGGCTCAACGATTACGCCATCTTTGTCGCCCTCAAGGACCGGTTCGGCGGGAAAGTCTGGGGCGACTGGCCGGCCGGGATCCGGGACCGGCGCGAGGAGGCGTTGCGGAAACACGGCACCGAACTTGCGGACCCGATCCTCCGGGAGAAGTTCCTCCAGTACGTCTTCGACCATCAGTGGCGCGTGCTCAAGAACCATTGCCGCGAGCGCCACATCCAGATCATCGGCGACCTCCCGATCTACCTCACCTACGACAGCGTCGACCTCTGGGCGAACCCGGAACTCTTCAAACTGGACGAGCAGAAGAAACCGACGGTCGTCGCGGGTGTCCCCCCGGATATGTTCAGCGCGACCGGGCAACTCTGGGGAAACCCGGTCTACAACTGGGATGTGCACCGGGAGCGGGAGTTCCGGTGGTGGGAGAGCCGGATCGACCGCACTCTCGCTCTCGTCGACCGGGTGCGCCTCGACCACTTCCGGGGGTTTGTGCAGTTCTGGGAGGTGCCGGCCGGGGATGCGACCGCGCAGAACGGGCACTGGGTCGATGCGCCCGGCCGGGACCTCTTCACCCTGCTTACGCGGAGCCGCTCGTGCCTCCCGATCATCGCTGAAGACCTCGGCTACATCACCTCAGACGTCCATGAGCTGATGGCACACTTCGGGTTCCCGGGGATGAAGATCCTGACCTTCGGCTTCTCCGGCGACGTCGCACAGAACCCTCACGCGCCCCACAACGTCACAAGCGGGTGCGTCGCCTACACGGGGACGCACGACAACAACACGGTCAGGGGGTGGTTCGAGCACGAGGTCTCCAGCGACCAGAAGGACCTCATATTCCGCTACATCGGGGGATCGGTCGGCACCGACCAGATACACCGGATCCTCATGCGTCTCGCGATGATCTCCCCCGCCGAGACCGTGATCATCCCGATGCAGGACATCCTCGGCCTCGGCGATGAGGCGCGGATGAACCGGCCCGGCACGACGGAAGGGAACTGGGAGTGGCGGCTCCTGCCGGAGCAGGCGACCGAACAGGCCATGCAGGAGTTTTCTGAGGTTACCGGGATCTACGGGAGGAGATAAAGAGGCAGATCGACTCCGGATAGTTGGACACTGTTCGATCCTCGCCCTCGCCCCGATGGCGTGGGCGCCGGACCCGGATTTTCCCGGGTTCGTCGGCACGACACCGGGCCGTGGTGGCTATCGTGCCGCGGCGCTCCTCGCGGGGCTACCCGGACAGTGGACCGGAGGGTGTCGCCATGGGGGGAGGGGGCTACTCGTGCATCTCTCCGGCCCCCAAGCCCGCGCTGCGCGCTCCTCCCCCGCCCGGGGGCGAGGGCAGTGCGTGGTGATACCTGGGGATGAGCCGTGCCGGGGTGGCTCCGGGGAGGGGTTCCCGGAGGGGCAGGGGAGTGCAGAGGTAGCCCGGACCCGGCGCTTCCCTGGCCCTGTCCCCGGGCAGTGGACCGCGGTGGCTATCGCTCCCGGTGGGGGCGGGGACGGTGCCCGAGCGTGCCTCTTCCGTTGGCTTCCCGGAGGGGCGGGAAGAAATCCATGAACAGGAGAATATGCAACCGGTGGGAGCCGAGCGGCCGGTCGGAGTCAGGCGTCCGGGGCGCAACTACCCACATCACACCGGGGCCCGTCCCGGCGCCGCCGAGCAGGCGCGCCCCGGGCGGGTGTCCCGGCGAAACCGTTTGGGCGACCCCGGCACCCCAGGGGGCATGCCCGATCCCGCTTCAGCTGTCCCCCGGCCCACGATATGCCGTACTCCGGATCTGTTTCCCGTGTGTCTCGCACCGATAAAACCAATGTATTTCGTGGTTTTTCTCATTTTGTCGAATGAAAACAAAAATCCGTAGGCATATATAATAATAAATGCGGACAGTATACTATTCAAGAGGGGCAGATTTCATGGAGGACTCCCTACGTAATCAGTATGCTCACGTCCCGGAGCGGATCTCCGGACTCGTTGACCTCGCGTACAACCTCTGGTGGAGCTGGAACCCGGAGGTCCGGGCGCTCTTCAAACAGGTGAACCCGCAGGCGTGGAAGGAGAGCATCCACAACCCCGTCCGGATGCTCCGCGAGATACCGATCGAGTTCCTGAAACGGGCAGCGGAGAACCCTGCCTACCTCCGCCGCTACGATATCGTCATGCGTCGGTTCAGGAAGTACCTGAACGCCACCGGGACCTGGTTCTCCGAACAGTACCCCGGCCACCGTTCGCTCTCCGTCGCCTACTTCTCGGCGGAGTATGGGCTCCACCACTCGCTCCCCATCTACGCGGGCGGACTCGGGTTCCTTGCCGGCGACCACTTAAAAGAGGCGAGCGACCTCGGTCTTCCGATGGTCGCCATCGGGTTCATGTACTCGCAGGGCTACCTGCACCAGCAGATCAACCCCGACGGGTGGCAGGAGGACATCACCGAGCCGCTCGACCACGATATGGCGCCCCTCACCCGGGTGCTGGACTCGGCCGGCGAAGACCTGGTGGTCCAGGTCCCGCACATCGACCCGCCCATCTACGTCGCCGTCTGGAAGGTCGAGGTCGGCAGGATACCGCTCTACCTCCTGGATACGGATATCCCCTGCAACGAACCCGGGAACCGGGGGATATCGTCCCGGCTCTACACGGGAGACCTGGAGCAGCGCCTCCGGCAGGAGATCGTCCTCGGCATCGGCGGAAGAAAAGTGCTCCATGCGCTCGGCATCGAGTATGCGGCGGTGCACCTCAACGAGGGGCATCCGGCGTTTGCGCTGCTTGAACGGGTCCGGGAACGGGTCGAGCGGGGGATGGAATTCGACGAGGCGCTCGAACAGGTCCGGGCGACGTCTGTCTTCACCTCGCATACGCCCGTCCCCGCGGGGCACGATGTCTTCCCCATCGACCTCATCGATCGCTACTTCAAGGCTTACTACCCGGCGCTCGGCATCGACCGGAAAGAGTTCCTGCAGCTCGGCGTCCACCCGCAGCTCCCGAACTCGGGTTTCAACATGACCGCGTTTGCCCTGCGCGCGTCGGAGCATCACAACGGCGTCTCACGGACGCACGGGAGCGTCACCCGGCAGATGTGGAGATGCCTGTGGCCCGGGACACCCGAAGCGACCGTTCCCATCGACCACGTCACAAACGGCGTCCACGTCCCGACCTGGCTGAACCACCGGATGCGGGATCTCTACGACCGGCATATCGGGTCGACCTGCCCGAACTGGCTCACGGAGCATGACGAGCCGGCGGTATGGGAGCTCATCGACGAGATACCGGATGCCGAACTCTGGTATCTCCACACCTGGCTGAAGGCGAAACTCTTCAACCGTATCCGGGAGCAGGAGAGGGCCAGGTGGGCGGTTCGCCGCGGAGGAGGGACGCCGCATCCGGCGGTCGGGGGAGCGTTCCTCAACCCCTCCGCCCTGACGATCGGGTTCGCCCGGCGGTTCTCGACCTACAAGCGGGCTTACCTCATCTTCGAGGACCTGGAACGGTTGAAACGTATCCTGAACAACCGGTGGTATCCTGTCCAGATCATCTTCGCCGGCAAGGCCCATCCGGCGGACAACGAAGGAAAACGGGTGCTCCAGCAGATCTATCGCTACACACAGCAACCTGAGTTCGGGGGACGGATCGCTTTCGTCGAGGACTACAACGAGAAGGTGGCCCAGTACCTGGTGCACGGCGTCGACGTCTGGCTGAACAACCCGCTGCCCCCGATGGAGGCGAGCGGCACAAGCGGCATGAAGGCGTCGCTCAACGGGGTGCTGAACCTCTCCATCCTGGACGGGTGGTGGATCGAGGGTTACAACGGCAGAAACGGCTGGGCGTTCGGGAGCGAGGCGCCCGCCTACCCGGGGAGGGATGCCGCCGACGCCGCGGCGATCTACGACCTCCTGGAGAAAGAGGTCGTCCCGCTCTACTACAACCGCTCCATCGACGACGTCCCTCACGGCTGGGTGAAGATGATGAAGGAGTCGATCAAGAGCAACGGTCCCCGGTTCTCGGCCCGCAGGATGGTGAAGGAGTATGTCACGCGGTATTACCCCTCCCTCCTGAAGGCCGCCGATGCGGGGTATGTCCGGATTCCGGGAGAGGCGGAGCCCCGGGCACCGGCCTGGGAACCACGGGCGCAGGGGAAGGCCCGGGAAGAGAGCGACTGAGGCTCCCTCCCTCCCCGTTTGCCGGGAACCCGGACCCCGCGAATCATCCGGCCTACGGGGAGGGCTCCCTGCCGGCGGGAGACCGGCCGCCTTTGCGGCAGACTCGCTGCCGTGTCTCCCGGGATGCCGCCTCGAGTCCCCGCTCCTCGTGCGGGGACCTTCCCCCGGCCCGTGCCACACGCTCCCGGGTCTCACCACTCGCAGCCTGGAGCCCCCTCGTCCTGTGCGGTGCCCTGCCCCCGGTTCCCGCGACCCGCCGCCGGATCCTGGGGGACGCTGCCTGGAGCCCCCGTTCTGCATGCGGCGTCGTCCCGCCGATCCTCGCGACACGCTTTCTGGTTGCTTCGTCTGCAGACGCAAGGCCGCGTCCCGCCTTCTTCTTTCCTCCGGCCATACCGCCTGATCCTCCGGGTCGCTCACCTCACGTCTGGTGTATCCATCTCCTCTACGTGGTCGGCCGGGTTCTCCGCGGGGATGGCCGGTGCCGCCGGGATACTGCCGGATCCCCACCGAGCCCGGTACGGGCAAATTGTGAACTACCCCCCGCTTGCGCAGGGGGCTTCCTGCGAGTGCCCGGGGGTCTCGGGGATCCTCGGACCTGTTTGTCGCAGATTACCGGCGAACTGTCGGTAGCCCGTCCACAGGGCATTCTGTGATAGGAACCGTACCATGATGTTGACCGCACTGTTGTGGTCGCGATCAATACAGTTCCCGCATGCACAGTCCATAACGCGTTTCCCGAGCGGCATCTCGTGAACCGCTCCGCAGACACAGCAGGTCTTCGTCGTGTACCGTTCATCGACTGGTATTACTCTCTTACCTGCAAGGGCTGCCTTGTAGGTCAACAATCCGATGAACCGTGAGAGGTGTCCCGCGTTCTGGGTGGCGCGGTTGAGCCCGGGCGTGGCCTGCTTTGACTTCGGCATCTGCTTGACGGAGAGGTCGCCGACCAGGATCGTGGCGGCCCGGGTGTTCTCGATGAGCTTCCTGCTCAGTTTGTGCTGGAAGTCGTTGAGCTGGTTGCTCCGCTTCCGCTCCATCGTCCGCTTGACACGGTTGAGCCGCTGCCACTGCCGGCTCTTCCTTTTGCAGTGGTCCCTCCGGGCCTGCACGGCATCGATCTTCGGGTTCCAGTACCTGTCGGGCCGGGCATTCCTGACTTCAAGGAACTTGCCGGAGGTGTTGACCGCGACGTGCTTCGTGACCCCGAGGTCCCAGGCCTGGTAGATCCCGTTGTCAACGTACTTCTGGTCCGGCTGAACCTCGTGGACGAGGGAGACGTAGTACGCTTTCTTCAGATCGTCGTAGAAGAGATCCACCTGCTTGACGTTGAGGAACGTCCGATCTTCGGGCAGATCGAACGCCAGCGGGATATCGTTGTAGAAGTGCGAGAACCGGATCCGGCCATCGCGGATCTTAAACCCGCTCTGGTTGTAGCGAAGCGTGCAGAAATGATCTCTCCCCTTGAACCCCGGGGGATTGGCGTCTTCGTCGCCGTTCTGTCGGAGCGCAAAGAACGACTTGAAGTTGTCGTCCAGCGATTTGAGGGTGGTCTGCAGAACTTTGGAGTAGACCCACCGGTACTCGGGGAACCTTTTCTTCAGGTCGGGAAGAGCATTGGCCTGCTGCACATACCCGATGTACTGCTTGTCGGCCCGATCCTTGTTCTCCTGATAGTTCTGGTTCCGCTCGGCAAGAGCGAAGTTGTAGAGTAACCGGCACTTCTCGGAGAGATGCCAGAGCACGTCGGCCTGATCGGGTGTCACCTGAATCTTGATCTTCGTGGTGATGTGCATCAGAACCTCTCCTGTCGGTTATCCCATGAGTAATCTCTTGTTCTTTGTTATAAAGAAGAGCCGTGCGGTGTGAAAGTGTGCGACATGAAGCTGCACTATGGATTGCATAATGCTATCCCATTCGTTCGGGATATCCCTACCGCAACATGCATCCCTGGTAACGGGGTTGTGTGAAGCTTGCGGGACAACGTGGAGAACACCGGAAGTCTGAGCCGGTCAATCTGCCAGGGAAACGATGTCATGGAGAAGCAAACGCTGAACCAATCGTATGGGTCGTAATCCGCGACAAGCGAAACCAGACTGATACGCTTGAACCAAAATGGTAAGGAACCGGGCTGCACTGGTACCTTTCACGATGCAGCGAACGAACAAACGGTTCCCGGCCTACAGATGGTGGAGACGGAACAGGATGTCCCAAGAAGCGAACGCTTGCCTGTAATGGGCAGGATAGAGGTGTATACCTCAGCCTGAAAGGGCGCCCACGTGGGACAGATATTCCAAAGCATTGAAAGGAGGTAAACCCGTGAAAGCACGTCATTCACCGACGCCAATGAGCGAGAAGCATACTGGTGACACAAGGATCTTGCCAACCAATGGAAAACCATTGACTGGGAGAAAACAGAATCCATCGTCAACAGGCTACAGACCCGGATTGCAAAGGCAACGCAAGAAGGAAAACCTTTGGTACGGTGCCGCCCCAAACGGGGTAGCGGAATGCGCGAGCCGTATGCCCTGAAAGGGGCACGTACGGTTCCTGGAAGGGGAGAGGGTGGTAACACCCTCTCCCTATTCGACGAAACAAAACGAAGGGGCTCCGCTCCCATCCCCCAGCTTGCGCAGGGGGTCTTCCCGCTCTGCCCCTTCAACCCCGCAGAGATAAAAATATTACCGTCGCATAGACCGCCACGCCTCTCGCTGCCCGCATCCCTGCAGTGACGCAGGAGCGGCACACGCGGTGTGGCCGGCGCCGACGAACCCGGTCCCGGCTGCTGCCTGAAGGCCGGCCTTCACAACTCCTCCCGGCAGCGAACGGAGCCGGCGGAACGGGTACCTGGAGGGGCACCAACCGATAGATTGATACAGGATGCGGGGTGTGCACAACTTCCAGCTCCGTGCCGGGGATAGGAGGTTTCACCGTATGACTCTCGTGATGGCATACATCGGAAAACAGGGCGCCGTGATGGCGGGCGATATGCGGGAGATCGCATTCCGGGGGGATGAATCCCGCATAGAAGAGCTGGAGTGCGAGCTCTACAACGGTTCGATCGCATCCGATAACGACTTGCTGGAACGGGCCGGCGAGATCGGGGTGGCAATCCAGGTCAGGGACGACAAAACCAAAGTCACGCAGCAGGACGGGGTGCTCATCGGGGAGGTGACCGAGACCGGGGGATTGACAACCTGTAGAAAGAGGCTGTACGCCACTGCGGGGAGTTACGCCATCGCCGAGATCATCGACTCCCGGTTACGGGTGACGCAGAGGGGCCGGGCGGGCAGTTTCGTGGTGCTGGGAAACGAGATCACGAAACAGGTCGCCAACCGGTGCATCCAGGAGGTCTGGGAGGGAGGGACGGTTCCGGAGGCCATGCGGGTCATCCTGCTCACGATGCAGATGGCGGCGAGCGTAACGGCGTCGGTGAGCAGAACGTTCATGCTGGTGCATACCGATCTTGCGGCAAACCTTGCCGATGCGATCAGCCGGGATTCCAGGGGAGAATGAGTCCCGGATGATACCCGGTTCCGCCGTTGGCCGGCGACGGCGTCTCGGCCGTCGCTGAGAAGACGTTATTGGCTGAGGTAGTTATGCTTCTTGAGCCAGTCCACCTGGGGCCTGATGTAACGATAGACGATATCGCACTTCTCATCCTGGAAACTCCAGGGAACAACAATCAGGAGATCGCCTTCGCGTATCCAGAGTCGCTTCTTGATCTTGCCCTTGATCCGCCCCATCCGCGTGACGCCGTCCTCGCAACGGACACGGATGTGGTTTGCCCCGAGCATCAGGTCGGCCCGGCCGAATAATTCCCGGTTTCGTTTCTTCGGTAATCGTACCCGTACTATCTCTTCGCTTCCGCTGTTCTGTGATCCTCGTGTATTTGTCAGTTCATCAACTCCGTGACAGGCGGCGACGCGGCTGCCTGCCGATTTTTCCTGGAGGTGTATACTAATGACCCGGGCCACCATTAATGTATCTATTCCGGGAAAATCTCTTCAATCCGGGCCTGGTGAGGAAGGACAGGCGTATCGAGGGCGCTTACCGCGTCCTATGCCTCCCGCCTGCCCGAGCCGTTCCGCCGGGGCCCGGGGTGAGCCGGTGAGCGTGTTCCCGCCACCCCGGCCTGCGTGGCAGGCGGTGCCGCACGCTCTCATGCGGCCCGTCTCACCCGGGATAAACCGGCGCGGTACTGGTGCAACGATTCCCAATCACCGGTACGCTCAAAGGGGGAGGGTACCGATCGGTTTTCGCACCCTTTGGAGGGTCGCACTCCGGGGCACGCCCGGGCACCGTCCCCGCCTTCCGGGGAATGCACACCACCCTCACCACGTGCTTCCTGCACCGGGGGAGTCGGCCCCGGACCGGCGCCCGTGGATTTCTCCGAAGAGTAATTAAGGTTTGAGCGTACATGTGTGAAGAGGATCTTTGAATGGAAAGCAGCAAGCTGTACGTCGGAAACCTCACCTACTCGGTAAATGAAGAGCAGTTGAAAGAATTGTTTGGCCAGTACGGGACGGTAAACGACGTCAGAGTCATCGAGCGCAAAGGGTTCGGGTTCGTTGAGATGTCCAGCCCGGAAGAGGCTGAGAAGGCAAAAGACGCCCTGAATAACACGGTATTCGAAGGCCGCACCTTGAAGATCGATGAGGCCCGGCCCCCGAGACCAAGAAGCGACTTCCGGCGGTACTGAGATCTCCCCCGGAAGAGCAGCACTCCGAATATCCCTTTTTTAAAGAATCGGGGTTCGAGAGAACCTCGTCTCCGGTTGACCGGCGCGCATGCTCCTGGCACGCCTCCGCTGTCACCCCTCCCGGGAGCCGTGCCCCTGAGGCGGCCGGACCGAAGTGGAGCGGATTGCCGGTGGGGAGGCTCCGCGGAGTCCCCTCACCCGGCGGCGGAGCCGGCCCGTGGCTATTCATTATATAGGTGCGGCCGGGTATACCGGGGTTGGTGATGCGCAATCGGGTCCGGCACACCCGGGGCAGAAAACCCCCTGGATGCTCTCCGTGGCGAACACGCTGACTATCCGCTGCGGGCGGTTATAGGGAGAGACGATACCTATAACCACTACATCGATTCCACGCAGAAAGCCCTCTACGCCCGTGTTCTTCCGCTCAGAGAGGATCTTACGGTTCTCGATTTCGGGTGCGGGAACGGCCGGTGGGCATTCTGGTTCGCACCAAGGGTAGCCCGTGTCGTCGGGGTCGATCTCTCGCCTGCAATGGTGAGCGCAGCCCGGCGGCTCGCGTCGGAGCAGGGGGTCCAGAATGTCGGTTTCATCGTTCCCGGTGACGAGGCGCCGTTTCCCGACGACTCCTTCGACCTGGTGAACTGCGTCTGGGTCCTCAAGTACATCCTCACCGATGCCGGGGCAGAAAGAACGATCGCGGAGTTCTGTCGCGTGACAAAACCCGGCGGGTATGTCGCCGTCATCGAACAGGTGAACCGGTCAGGGAGCCTCCTTGTCGAGAGTGAAGGATACTACCAGGGACGGGCGCTCTACCGGACGCCCGGATTTTACATCGAGGCATTCAAGAAGGGGGGGCTGCATCTCCGGCATCATTCCATAACCAACGCATCGCCGCTCTTCTGGGCCTACTCAAGGGTGCAGAGGGCGCTGTACGGGCCGGCCGCGGCCTCGCCCGCACCGGGCCTGCGATGGGTCACAGCAGCAAGTGTCCGCTGCGACCTCCTGGCCGGGCGGGCGATGAAATTTAGGAGCGGTCACCACTTCTTCCTCTTCCGGAAGGAAGGGGAGGCGTGAGGGAGGGCAGGCACCCCATCGCTGACCGGGTTTCAGGCCGCCTTCTCCGGGAGGGTGAGCTTCAACCGGGCATGCCGTCTCCCGGCGCCCTGCACAGGCCGGCTGCTATCCCTGACTGAAATTATTCCTCCAGCGTATCGTCGGTTTTTCAGCCGGAAAACACGGCAACATTTTTATTCACCAGGAGCTATGGGTCAGGCGTGTCCCGCTGTGCGGGGTGCAGTCAAACAGGTGGTGAGAAGCATGGCAGAAGAAAGACCTTCGGTTAAAGGCGGACTGGCATCTGCAGCCCAGGCTGCCTCCGTAGAAAAACTGAGCGCATCCGCGTTCCAGAAGTACCTTGGAGGCATAGACTATCCTGCCGGAAAGCAGGACCTGATCAGTCATGCCCGGAAGCACGATGCGCCTGACGCGGTGATCCAGGTCCTTGAGATGTTCGAGGACAAGACTTACCAGTCTGCGGCAGATGTGAGCAAGGAGTTTGGCAGGGTCAAATAACCGTACCTCTTTTTGAGTATCCCAAAACGCCCTACGATTTTGTTAGCCGGGCAGCATCCACAAAACAGGAAAGAGAAGATGCGAGGAGCCGGATTCGAACCGGCGAACTCCTACGAGACTAGGCCCTGAACCTAGCGCCTTTGACCTGGCTTGGCAACCCTCGCGCCTAATATTGTAGTACCTTCAACAAAATAAAGGTGTTCACTCCCCGCACTTCCGGGAGGGCTTGGAGTTATGGGAGTTGTTGTCCATAAACTGTCTCATCTCCTTCTCGCGGAGTTCATAGCGCTTGATCTTGCCGGAGATCGTCTTCGGGAGCGACTCCACGAACTCGATCGCGCGGGGGTACTTGTAGGGGGCCGTCACCCGTTTGACATACTTCTGGATGTCCTTGACGAGGGACTCCGAGGGGCGGTACCCGGGTTTGAGGATGATGAACGCCTTGACTATCAGGCCCCGGATCACATCCGGCGACCCGACGACCGCCGCCTCCTGGACGGCCGGGTGCTCCATGAGCGCGCTCTCCACCTCGAACGGCCCGATCCGGTAACCGGACGACTTGATGACGTCGTCGTCGCGGCCGATGAACCAGAAGTAACCGTCCTCGTCCATGCATGCCTTGTCGCCGGTGTAGTAGAACCCGTTCTGGAAGACCCTGTGGTTCTCCTCCTCGTTGTTTAAGTAGCCGCGGAAGAGCCCGACCGGACGCGGGTCCAGTTTGATCGCGATGCGCCCTTCCTCCCCTACACCGACGGGGTTCCCGTCGTCGTCGTGGAGCTCGATCTGCCAGCCCGGCGCCGGTTTCCCCATAGAGCCGGGTTTGCACTTCATGCCGGGGAACGTCCCGATGCAGAGCACCGTCTCGGTCTGCCCGTAGCCCTCGTAGATCGTCCGGCCCGTTCCTTCCTTCCACGCCCGGATGACCTCGGGGTTGAGGGGCTCACCGGCGCTACAGCAGTGGCGCATATCGGCGAGGTCGAACTTGTCAAGGTCCGCGAGGATCAGCATCCGGTAGATGGTCGGGGGACAGCAGAAGGTCGTGATCCCGTACCGCTCCAGCAGCGGCAGGATCTCGGTGGCGTGAAACCGGCCGCGGATGTCGTAGACGAAGATGCACGCGCCGACGATCCACTGGCCGTAGAGTTTCCCCCACGCGCTCTTGCCCCACCCGGTATCGGAGATCGTCAGGTGGAGGTCGTTTGGATGCAGGTCATGCCACAGCTGCGCGGTGACGAGGTGTCCCAGAGGGTAGGTGTGGTCGTGGACCACCATCTTGGGCTCACCTGTGGTGCCGGAGGTGAAGAAGAGCAGCAGCGGGTCTGAGGATCTGGTCCGGTGCATGCCGGGGAGGCTCACCAGTTTGTGTGAGCAGGGCGCGGGGTAGTCGAGTTCGACGGGGTAGCTGACCCACCCGTCCCTGGTGCCGTCGATCATGAGCCGGACCGCGAGCGTGGGGCACTCTTCCCGGATCTCCTCGACCTTCTCCGCATACTCGGCCATGGTGATGATCATCCTGATGTCAGCCGCCTGGATGCGGTATTTCAGGTCTTTTGGGGTCAGCATCGTCGTTGCGGGGCAATATACCGCGCCGATCTTGATGAGGGCGATGGTGAAGATCCACCATTCGGGGGCACGGGGCAGCATCAGCATGACCCGATCGCCCTTCTTGATGCCGTATTTTATGCAGATGTTGACGGCCTGGTTGGAGAGGCGCATGAGGTCAAAGAAGGTGTATTTCTTCTCGTTTCCTTTCTGGTCGGTCCAGATCATCGCCAGTTTGTTCCGGTCCTTCTTCGCCCATGCGTCGATCACATCAAAACCGAAGTTATAGTATTCAGGGACATCTATCTTGAAATTCGCGCAGAGGTCTTCGTAGGATGCTACTTTTTGCTCGTCATCTGTCATACCGTGATCAATAAAAGTTTGCGCGTCTATGGTTTAAAGAATTCACGACGCTGATGGGCGCTCCATATTCGGAATGCCCATAAAGATTATCCATTAGTATTATGGTCCGAAAAATGATACTCATATCGATGGATGAGAAGGGATACGAGTCACTGAAAATTGAGAACATCGTTGCTTCCGGGGTGATTGCCGACTCGATCGACCTCGAAAAAGTATCTAATAAAATAAAAAACTGTGAGCTGAATACGAAGAGGTTCCCGGGAGCGGTCTATCGCATCGAGAAACCCAAGATTGCGTCCCTGATATTCTCTTCGGGGAAAGTGGTGCTCACCGGTATCAGGAACAAGGAGGATCTCCATGCTGGCCTCGATATCATCATGCATTCGCTCCGGGATGCCGGCATCGATACTTACGACGAACCGCAGGTCGCGGTCACGAACATCGTCTGTTCGTACGATATGGGCAGGTACATCAATTTAAATAAGGTGGTCATCACCCTCAACCTTGAGAACATCGAGTACGAACCCGAACAGTTTCCGGGGCTTGTCTACCGTATCGAGGACCCGAAGATCGTCGCCCTTCTCTTCAGTTCCGGCAAGATTATCCTGACCGGCGGAAAAAACATCGAGGATATCAAGAAAGGGCTTGACTTCCTGGAGCAGCGGCTCGAAACTATTATGTAAATCCCGTTTTTCCGACTTTTTTCGAGAGGGGTTCACCGGAGGCCTCAAGTTTTTGCAGGGATGCGGTCTGCCTGCTTGGGATGATTTACAGATCCGGGGTTTTCGGGGTGCAAGAAAGCCCCCGGCTCAAGCCGGGGGGAGCATCACCTCCCCTGTCCCCTCCCCCCTGCTTGCGGTAGTCCCCACAGCACTATAACGGGCTTTTAAAACTCTGGTCGTTTCTCCTGTAACTGCGCGCCTGCGACGCCCTACCAGAACCGGTGCGTCTTGACGTAGTTACGCTCGGCCTTCAGGATCTCGCGGTAGAACGCGTCCCCTTCGGCCAGGGTTGCGAGGACCCGGGACGCCGCCTCCGGGCCGACGCCCTTTGCGGCGAGGGCGGTCACTGCCTTCTTCCCACTGGAGAGGACGATGTTTGCATTCCTGAGGAACCGGACCTCGACCGCCCGCTCCTCCTCCGTCTTCTCCTTCTTCCTCATCGCCGGGATGAACTGTTCGTCCCAGGGTTTCAGCGCCGCGATGAGGCGGGCGTTGCAGAGCGGGCACTGCGGCCGGTCGGGGACCCGTTCGACGACGGTCCGACTCTTCCACTTCCGGCAGTGCATGCAGAAGAGGATGACGTCTTCTTTTTCCAGGCGCCGCACGAGCGTCCCGATCACTGCCTGGTCAACGAGCGGCGGCGGGATCATATCCCGCGACGAGGAGAGCCCTTCACTCCCGAGCGGGCTCAACCTTCCCGTGGTGACGGCAATCCGGCCGTCGCGAACCGCGAGGAGGATCTCCTGCGCCGCGTCCACGTCCATGGAGTTGCTGAAAAGCTCCCGGTAGGCCTCAGCCGCGATGACGGTCTCGTCGAAGAGGTCGATGAGCCGGTGGATGCTGAACCGCTCGTAGTCGGCATCCGCATCGATGGCGCCGAACTTCTTTGCCACCTGCACGAGTTTCCATTTAAAGAGCGCCGTCCGCTTCAAGGCGAGTTTCAGGACCCCCGGGAGGTGCGCGGGCTCGAGCGTCGCGAGGGTCTCCTCTACCTCAAGCGAGCGGACGGTCGGCGGCAGGCGCAGGAGGAACCGGTAGGCGCCGACCTCGATCCCGACCGTCGTCCCGTACCGGGCTGAGAGGAGGACCGAGAGCGCCCGGGCCAGCGCCTCGTTCGCCTTGTGACCCCCACAGACGTTGCAGACCACGCCCTCGTCCGTCTCCTCGAGGGTGATGAGGCGGTCCGAGGGGACCGGGTAATGGCCGTCGTCCATCCGGGCGATGAACCGCTCTGCGTACCGGATCGCCGCCGGGATATCGGAGTAGCGGGAGAACGCCCGGGTCCTCCGGAGCGCCCCGACTTCCCGGGCGACGGCGAACGGCACCGGGATCTGCTCGCCTTCCCACGACGGGACCTCCCCTCTTGCCCGGGCGGCCGGCTCGACCGTGATCCGCCCGCCCTCGATCTCGAGCACCTGCCAGAGCTGGCCTTTTGTGATGAAGACCGCGCCGGTGTGCATCCAGCCGAGGACGAACGACTCGTCCAGGGTACCGACCGTGCGGCGCGAGACAATATCGAAGATCTCCATCTTCCGCTCGTCGTGGATCATCGAGAGGTTCTCGATGAGGTAGCGCCGGGCGCGCCCCGTCCGGACGATCCGGGTCCCGTCGAGCCGGATCAGCCGGTGCTCCGCCATCTGGCGGCAGACGGCGTCAAGGAGGGAGCCGCACCCGGCAAAGACACCCGACCGCTCGACTATCTCCCGGACGCGGGAGACCTCGATCTCGCCGTACTCGACCGCGATCGCCGCCACCTGGTTTGCGAGCACGTCGGCGGCGCCGGCGGGCGGGACGATCCGCTCGCACTCGTTTGCCTTCGCCCGGCGTGCAATCACGAGCGACTCAAGAAGGTCATCAAACCCCATGGCGAGGACGGTGCCACGCGAGACGGCGTCGAGCTGGTGGCCGGCCCGGCCGACCCGCTGCACCAGGCGCGAGACCTGCCGGGGAGAACCGAACTGGATGACGTGCTCGATGTGCCCGATATCGATCCCGAGTTCCATCGACGATGTGGCGATGAGTGTCCGGATCTCGCCATTCCTGAACCGCTCTTCGGCCTCGACCCTGACGTCCCGCGAGAGCGAGCCGTGGTGGACCTCGACGTCGCCGCGGGGATAGAGCTCGTGCCCGAGGGCCTCGGCGGTCACCCGGGTGTTGACAAAGACAAGGGTGGATCCCGGAGCGTCGAGGCACTCCCCGACGGCCCGCGTCTGGGCGGCGAAGTCCTCCCCGGCAAACCGGACGCCGATCTCGAGGTGGCTCGCCACCGGCACCTCGACTAGCGAGAACGCCCGGGCCCCGCAGAGGAACCGCCCTATCTCGTCCGGGTTCCCGACGGTCGCCGAGAGGCCGATCCGCTGGAACCCCCTCGTGTAGGCGGCCAGGCGTTCGAGCGCCACCGCGAGCTGGGCTCCCCGCTTGCTGTCGGCGAGTTCGTGGATCTCATCGACGACGACGTACCTGACGTTCTTTAAGTGCTCCCGGAGACGTTTGCCCATGAAGAGCGCCTGCAGGGACTCCGGTGTCGTGATCAGGAGATCCGGGGGATTGAGCGCCTGTTTCCGCCGCTCGTTCTGCGGTGTATCCCCGTGCCGGACACCGGCCGAGAGTCCGAGCTCCCGGCACCACCACTCCATCCGCGCGAGGATGTCCCGGTTCAGGGACCGGAGAGGAGTGATGTAGATTGCCTTAAACCCCGGGCCGGGAGTCGCGCAAAGCCGGTCAAAGACCGGGAGCATCGCGCTCTCGGTCTTCCCCGTGCCGGTCGGGGCCACCAGGACCAGGTTTTTGCCCTGGAGGAGGAGCGGGATGGCCTGCTCCTGCGCCTCGGAGAGCGTGGTAAACCCGCGCTTCCGGACGACCTCGCGGACCGCGGGGCTAAGGAGTTCACCTGCCGTCTGCGGGATAGAGCGTGGCCGGGGAGCCGACGTACGTGCCATCTGCTAAGAACACCTCCGCGGTCTTTTTGTCTATGCAACGGGAGAGGGGGCCAAGCCCGCTCTCCGGGAGCCGCCCGACGTCGATGCCTCCCGCAAACTCGTTGAAGGCAGGGACGAAGAGGAGCCGGGTGCGGCTCCCGGGGGGCGTCTCCGCCTCGCACCCCCCCTCAAGCCCCGAGTAGAGGTAGGCCGGCCGGGCGCGTGCGGCGCACCCGACGGCATCCACGAGCGAGACGACCGGGTGGTGGTGGCCGAGGACGACGAGGCGGCCGAAGAGTCCGGGATCGGGGCGGGTGTGCCCGTGGAGGTAGCCGACACCGTCGATGACCGCGCCGCCGGGGGGCAGGAGTTCGCCGGGTTCGAGGAACCGCCCGATGCCGCCGTCGTGGTTTCCCGGGGCGACGGCGAGCGGCACCCTGTCCCGGAACACCTCAAGGATGCCGGGGAGTTCCCGGTACTCCTGCCTGCTCGTCACCGGGACGTTGTGCTTGACGTCGCCGAGGAGGAGGAGGAGGTCGGGCTCCGTCTCCTCGATGCAGGCGACGACCCGGGCGGTCCGGGCGGCGCTCCGGCTCGTTATGTGGACGCCGTGGCGCTCAAGGCCCGACTCGATCCCCATGTGCAGGTCGGCGACGACGAGCACGCGCCGGTCCTGCTCGACCAGGAGGGCAGGGCCGCTCTCGATAAAGTGCAGGTGCATACCGTGTTATATCAGTTTTATCATGCCCGATGCAGGCTGGTAACATTCACCTGCAGCAAGGAGTTCCTCGAGTGCTCTTCGTGCCTCCCGCGCGGAGAGGCCGGCCCGCACCCCGGCAGCGACGGCGTCCTCGACCGCGATGCCCCGGGCACCGCCCTCTTCTTCGAGCGTGGCAAGGAGGAGGTCGCGCCCGGCGACCGGCCCGATATCGCCGAAAATGATCTCCGGGCGGACGCTTGCAAGCGCCGTACGCACCATCCCGGCCATATCCCGGATCTCTTCCCCTGTCGTCCCGTAGAGCCTGAGGGCGGTTGCGGCCCGCTCGTCGCCGCCGCCCAAAAGAACCTCCTCGAGCGCTATAAGGCGGTCGAGCGTCGCGCCGGCGGTCTTCTGCACCCAGAGGTCGCGGACGGTGCGGTTGACCACACAGAGCGCCTCGGCGTCTACCGTTGCGTACGCCCGCGGCCCGGAACCGATGAGTGTTGCCCGGCCGGTGACGGCAACGAACGCCGGCGGTTCGATATGCCTGAGCGTCTCACCCGCGTCCGGGTTCTGCCAATCCGTCGAGACCCTGAACGTGCCGGTGGGGTCGGCGACCCGGGCCTGCACGATGTCGCCGCTCCCCCTGCGCTCGGTGAGGGCACCGACGATGAAGAGACGGCGGCACCAGGCGCCAGTGGGCGTCACCACGTACGAACCGTTCCGGCCGTCTCCGGAGTCCGCCGTATACCGCGCGGCGGCGAAGTCCCGCGCAAATACCCGTTCTGCAGGTTCCATGTCAGTCGTCTGTCCCTGGGTGCGTCAAGCTGCCTTCATGCGGGGTTCTGGTGCGTGAGGCGGAGCGTCGATCACCCCGCGGTCTTTGCGATCGTTGCGGCAACGTGCGGCCGCTCGCGTTGCCGCAGAGGGGCACGCCCGGATTGCGTGGGCGTATCAGGCGCCCCGGATCACCGGGGGTCTTCCGGGCGGGGCCGGTTTCCACGCGAACTCCAGGTGTTTCCGCAGTATCTGTACCTTATCCATTCTCTTCCAACCCTCTAAAAAGGATCATCGAAGCGATGTCGATGCTTTTACGATGCGCGAGCACCAATACTCCCATGCAAATGGACGGTAACCACACCATCTGGATAGAGAAGTATCGGCCCCGGATACTTGACGAGATGGTCGGGCAGAAGGAGATCGTGGTGCGCCTCCAATCCTACGTGAAGACCGGCAACCTGCCGCACCTCCTCTTCACCGGCAGCGCCGGGATCGGGAAGACGACCGCCGCCGTGGCGCTCGCGCGGGAGTTCTTCGGTGAATCGTGGCAGACGAACTTCCGGGAGATGAATGCATCCGACGAGCGCGGCATCGACGTCGTCAGGAACCAGATCAAGCAGTTCGCCCGGACGTCGCCGCTTGCCGGCGCGCAGTTCAAGATCCTCTTCCTCGATGAGGCGGACGCGCTCACCACGGACGCGCAGGCCGCCCTCCGGAGGACGATGGAGACCTACGCCCGCACCTGCCGATTCATCCTCTCATGCAACTACTCTTCAAAGATCATCGACCCCATCCAGAGCCGGTGCGCCATCTACCGGTTCAGGCCGCTTGACCGGGAGGCGGTCATCGAGGAGATCACGAGGATCGCCGCAATCGAGGGGCTCACTGTCACGGAAGGAGCGCTCGACGCCATCGTCTACGTCGCCTCCGGGGATATGAGGAAGGCCATCAACGCCCTGCAGGGTGCCGCCATCCTCCGCCCCGCGATCGACGAAGGGTTGATCTACGAGATCACCGCGACCGCCCGCCCCGCGGAGATCGACGAACTCCTCGACCTCGCGCTGGCAGGGAAATTCGATGAGGCCGAGCAGGCTCTCTCCGACCTGACCCGCGGCCGGGGCATCGCCCCGAACGAACTGATCAACCAGTGCTACCGGGCGCTTGTCCGGCGCGATATCGACCGAGCACTCAAAGTGAGACTGATCGACGCCCTTGGCGAGACGGACTTCCGCCTCTCGGAAGGGGCAAGCAGCGACATCCAGATGGAGGCGCTGCTCGCCCGGTTCGTCCTCGCCGCAGGGGAGCACCGGTGAGGGGCTCCGGCCGTGCCCGAAGAGGTAACCGTCGAGGTCACCGACGTCGTCGGTGAGTGGACGAAGATCTTAAAGAAGCAGTTCAAGCGGGAGCTCGCCGAGCTCTCCCGTGAGTACCCGCATAAGCGGTCGCTTTACATCGATTTTCGGAAGATCTTAAACAACAGGCTCGCGTTCGAGCTCCTGCGGAGCCCGGGGAAGGTTCTCGGCGACATCCGGGATGCGATCGTCCAGAACAAACTCCTCAAACTCAAAGATGGTCAGGACCCGGAACTGATCAACATCCGGTTCACGAACCTGCCGCAGAAGACCGATGTCAGGGATATCCGGGCCGACCAGATCAACACCTTCGTCGCCATCGAGGGGATCCTCAGAAAGACGACCGAGGTGCGCCCCCGGATCGTCAGTGCGGTCTTCCGGTGCCGTTCCTGCAATAAGAACACCGATCCGGTCCCCCAGGGCTACGGGCGGTTCGATGAGCCCGACTTCTGCCCGAACTGTGAGAGGAAGACCCGCCTTGATCTGGTCATGAACCGGTGCCGGTTCGTCGATACCCAGAAACTCCGGATCCAGGAGTCGCCGGAAGGTCTCCGGGGCGGGGAGCAGCCCCAGACGCTCGATGTCGACGCCACCGACGACCTCACCGGCCAGGTCGCACCGGGTGACCGGGTGGTGGTGAACGGTATCCTGCGGTCGGTGCAGAGGGTCAACTACGGTCAGAAGAGCACGCTCTTTGACATCTACCTTGAGTGCAACTCCATCGAGATCGCCGAGAAGGAGTTCGAGGAGGTCTCGATCACCGAGGAGGACGAGGCGAAGATCAAAGCGCTCGCCCGCGATCCCCTGATCTACAAAAAGATCGCCCGGTCGATCGCGCCGACGATCTACGGGACCGACGACGTGAAGGAGGCGATCGCGCTCCAGCTCTTCGGCGGCATCGCGAAGGAGATGCCGGACGGCTCCCGTCTCCGCGGCGACATCCATGTCCTCCTGGTCGGGGACCCGGGTATAGCAAAGAGTCAGATCCTCCGCTACGTCGTGAAGCTCTCGCCCCGCGGGATCTACACGAGCGGCAAGTCGTCGACCTCCGCCGGGCTGACGGCAACGGCCGTCAAAGATGAGTTCGGTGACGGCCGCTGGACGCTCGAGGCCGGTGCCCTGGTCCTTGCCGATATGGGGATCGCCGCCGTCGACGAGATGGACAAGATGGCGAAGGAGGATAGGAGCGCGCTCCACGAGGCGATGGAGCAGCAGTGCTACGACGACGAGACTGAGGTCCTCACCGAGGCCGGGTGGAAGTTATTCCAGGACGTAACCACAGATGACCGTGTTGCGACGCTCTCCCCCGACGGGAGGCTCGAGTACGCAGCCCCGTCTAATCTCGTGGCGTCGGAATACGACGGGGAGCTGTACTACGTCAAATCACGGCAGGTAGACCTCGCGGTCACGCCGAACCACCGGATGTACGTCAACCTGAACCGGCGTGCCGACGAGTGGGAGGGGTTCGGGTTCATCCGCATGGACGAGATCCCCATCCACAAGAGGATGCGGTTCAAGAAGAACGCCGTCTGGGAGGGCGAGCCGCAGGATACGTATGAGATCCCGCCCGCCGTCAAGTTCGCGAACCAGAACTCCGCGGGGAGGCTTACCGACCCCATCCTTGTCGGGATGGACGACTGGCTTGAGTTCCTGGGCTACTTCCTCTCCGAAGGCTCAGTCCAGTGGCACTATCAGACAGGGGTCCCTTACCGCGTGGTCATATCGCAGAGGATGTCTGAATCGGCCGAGAAGATCAGGCGGTGTCTTGAGCGGCTGCCGTTCCGGTTCTCCTACGACGGGATAAATTTCGCGATCAACGCAAAGCAGCTCGCAGAGCACCTTGCACCGTTCGGCAAATGCCACGAGAAATACGTCCCCGATTACGCGAAAAGCCTCCCCCCGGAGCAGATCGAGGTGCTCCTCGACGCGCTCATGCTCGGGGACGGCTACGTCAACAAGACGACCGGGGTCTCGGTATACACCACTTCCTCAAAGAGGCTCGCCGACGACGTCACCGAGCTCCTGCTGAAGAAGGGGTGGTCCGGGAACGTCCATCTCATGCGGGAAGCTGGGACACCTACATCCAACCCGCAGGGCGGGACATCGGCCGCGACCCACGACATCTACCAGGTGACCATCATCCGCGACGGCCAGAACGAGCCGAACGTAAACACAAACGGACAGCGGCATATCGAGACGCGGCCCTATTCGGGTATGATCTACTGCCTTGAAGTCCCGAACCACACGCTCTACGTCCGGCGCAACGGCATCCCAATCTGGTGCGGCAACTCGATCTCGGTCGCAAAAGCCGGCATCACCGCGACCCTGAAGTCCCGGTGCGCCCTCCTTGGAGCGGCGAACCCAAAACTCGGGCGGTTCGACCAGTTCGTCCCGATCGGCGAGCAGATCGACATGCCCCCCTCGCTCCTCTCCCGGTTCGATCTCATCTTCGTGATGACCGATCAACCGGAGGCCCAGCGCGACGGGGCGATCGCGCAGCACATCATCAAGACCCACAGCGTCGGCGAGCTGCTCAAGCAGCACGCATACGCGCCGCTGCCGGACGTCAACGACGAGTACATCCAGCGTGCGCTTGCGCCCGTCACCCCCGATATCGACCCAACGCTGCTCCGGAAGTACATCGCCTACGCCAAACGGACCTGCTTCCCCATCCTCTCCGACGGGGCAAAGGAGGCGCTGATCGCCTACTACATGCGCCTGCGAAATCTCGCGAGCGGGAACAAGCCCGTCCCGGTCACCGCCCGGCAGCTCGAGGCGCAGGTCCGGCTTGCGGAGGCGAGCGCCCGGATGCGCCTCTCAAACACCGTCGACACCGAGGACACCGACCGGATCTTGAAGATCGTCGACGCCTGTCTCCGGCAGGTCGCCTACGATGCCGAGACGGGAAGCTTCGATATCGACAAGCTCGTGACCGGGGTCACGAAGTCGCAGCGCGACATCATCCGGTCGGTCAAGGAGACGATCCGGAACGTCTCCGGCGACTCCGGCGGCCAGGCAAGGGTCGACGAGGTCATCGACATCCTGGTGCAGCAGGGTTTCTCCCGCGACAAGGTTGAGCACACCATCGACCAGCTGAAACGGGGCGGCGAGGTGCTCGAACCCCGGCACGGGCTCGTGAAGCTGATCGGGTAGGGGGCCTGCCCTTCACAACCAACCCGGGAACCGGTTTCCACCAGGATCGCCGGCGTAACAAGAAATCCTCTCATACGCCCTCTCCTGTGCGCACCTTCTTACTCCCATACCCCAAACCTAACTACCATGTTCACCGACCGCGAGAAGGCGGCGTTTGAAGCCGGGATCAAGCTCGGCGCCCTCTACCACCAGTTCGTCGGGACGCCCATCGCCCGCGAGACTGCCGCGACCGTTGAAGCAGCCATCGAGCAGGCCGTCGGACTGCAGCCCTACGTGACGGATATCCGCGTCCGGCTGAACCGCGATATGATGGTTTCAAACCGGTTCGGCTACTCGGAACTTGCCGGGAAGATGTTTGATGCCGAGATCACGACCAAGGTCGGGACAACCGTCTGCCGGGCCAGGCTGCGCCTCGAGGACGACTACCCCATGATGGAGATCATCGAGATCCATGAAACCACCCGCGATACCGATCACTGACGACCATATCCATATCGACCCGGCAAACGGCCGGGGGATCGAGGCCGCGAAGGACTTCCGGCGCAGCGGTGGGACGCACATCTTCCTCGTCGCAAAGCCCTCCTGGTCGCTTGGCATCACGCCCTCTTCAGGCGACGACTACCGGGCGGTCTTCGACGCGACGCTCCGGGTGGCCGCCATGGTCCGGGAGACCGGGCTCGTCGTCTACCCGGTCCTCGGCGTCCACCCGGCGGAGATGAGCCGCCTCGCGGAACGGATGAGCCTTGAAGAGGCCGCCGCCGTGATGATGGCAGGGCTCGACCTTGCCGCCCGCTACGTCGAGGAAGGAGAGGCTGTTGCCCTCAAAAGCGGGCGGCCCCACTACGAGGTGGCGCCGGAGGTGCTTAGCGCCTCAAACGCGGTCCTCTATCACGCGCTCGAACTCGGGGCCGCGTGCAACTGCGCCGTCCAACTCCACGCCGAGAGCGGGCCCTGCGCTGATGTCGTGGAGATGGCCGGCAGGGCAGGAGTCCCGCTCGAGCGTGTCGTCAAACACTTCGCAACCCCCGATACTCCTCTTATGCCCTCCCTCATCGCGCGGCACGAGGAGATCCCGGCGCTCGCCCGGGCCGGGCGGCGGTTCACCATGGAGAGCGACTACATGGACGAGAACGCAAGGCCCGGCGCGGTGATCGGGCCGAAGTCGGTCCCGCGGTTCACGCACCGGTACCTGAAAGAGGGGCTGATCACCGAAGAGGATGCCTGGCGCATCCACGCCGCGACCCCGTCACGCACCTACGGCGTGGATATCGTCCTTCCTTAGGGAACAGCGCACCTTTTTGACGACTCCCGTCCAAGATATCTGAGATGTACTTAAAAGTGCACCACGTACCGGGCGCCGGTGAGGTGGTGGCTGCCTGCGACTCCGAGCTCCTGAATGTCACCCTGATGCACGGAGACGTGGAGGTCTGCATCACCGGAGGATTTTACGGCACAGAGCGTGCCGCCGAGGAAGAGGTCGGGCGTGCTCTTTTGGGCGCGACGAACGTCAACATTATAGGGAAGCGTGTCGTAGCCCTCGCCGTCGCCATGGGGCTCATCAGGGAGGAGGACTGCATCATGATCGGCGACGTACCCCATGCCCAGATCTTCGGGGTATAATCCATGACCATCCAGACGAGCATCTGCCCCCGTTGCGGGCAGCCGACCGAGGAAGGGCTCTGCCCGCAGTGCCGGGCCGCGGATACCCGGCTGCTTGCCTGCGAGCCCCGCGTGATCGCGATCTACTGCCCGGTCTGCGACTCGCAGAAACGCGGCAAGACCTGGTCAGACCTCAAGATGACGCGTGAGGACCTCATCACCGAACTGGCTGTATCGGCGACGAGCATCCATGAAGACGCGAAAGACCTCCGGGTCGCCGTCCGGTCGGCAGAGACCGGGCCGAACAGGACGACCTGCACTGTCGACGTGGAGGGGACCCTCTACTCGGTCCCGGTCCACGAAACCTGCGAGGTCGAGATCCTCTGGCAGAAGGAGGCCTGCGACCGGTGCAGCCGCATATCCGGGGGCTACTACGAGGGGATCGTCCAGGTCCGGGCGACGGACAGGAAGATCAACGGCTACGAGCGCGAGGTCGCGGCAAGCATCGCCGAGCAGGCCGAAGAGTCCCTCCAGCAGGCGGGGGACCGCCTCTCGTTCATATCGGATCTCAAAGACTCTAAAGACGGCGTCGATATCACCGTCGGATCCCAGCACCTCGGCCAGGAGATCGCCCGGATGATCACGGGGGCGCTCGGCGGGCGGTATACGACCCATCCGAAACTGGTCGGCGAGAAAGACGGTAAAGCCCTCTACCGCGTCACCTACTCCATCCGCCTTCCTTTTTACCAGAAGGGGGACGTGGTGGTATCCCGCGGCGGCTACTTTGAGGTCCGCGATATCGACGGGCGGCGGCTCCGGGTCTTTGATCTCGCAACCGGCGCGGCCCGGACCCTCGCCGAAGGGGAGATCGAGCGCCGCGTAGGAAACGTCCGCGAGGCCGAGTCCGCGCTCGTCGTCTTCACACAGCCAAACATCCTGGGGCTGATGGACCCGAAGACCTACCAGACCCGGGAACTCGATGCTGTCCCCTGGACGTTCCCGGTCGAGGGGCAGCCGATCCGGGTGCTCCGCGACGACGAGCAGGACCGCCTGGTCATCGTCGGGTGAGGGGCCGCCATGCGTGCGCGGAAGGTGCCGGCGGCCGTTCTCGCCGATATCGCGGGTGCAGAGTGGGTGGACCCCGCCCGCCGGCCCTACGTCCGGGACGGCACCGCCTGGGTCCCGGTCCGGGAAGGGTATCCGGCCGACGCGGACCTTCCCGAGCGCGAGGCCTACCGGGGGCGCGGCTATCACCTCGTCGGGGATGTCGCGGTCCTCCACGGCGACGCGCCGTCGGAGGAGGAGCTCGCCGCGATCGTGGAGCACTGCCGCCCCCGGGGCGTCCTCCGGGTGAAGGGGTTCTCGGGCGCAACGCGCATCCCGGACGTGGAGGTCCTCTACGGGACCACGGGCGAGGTGCGCCACCGCGAGCAGGGCTACACGTTTATCCTCGACCCGGGCCGGGTGATGTTTGCGCAAGGGAACCGCAACGAGAAGGCGAGAGTCGCCGCGCTCGTCCGGCCCGGCGAGCGGGTTGCCGACATGTTCGCCGGGATCGGCTACTTCTCCATACCGGCGGCCGCAAGCGGCGCGCGGGTCCACGCGATGGAGATCAATCCGACAGCCTTTGAATACCTGGAACGCAATATTATGGCAAACCACGTCGCGGACCGGGTCACGGCAGAGGCCGGAGATTGCAGGACGCTCCTCTCCGGGGTCTACGACCGTGTCCTGATGGGGCACTTCGACGCCCCGTCGATGCTCGCCGACGCCCTCGCCCACACTCGTAGCGGGAGCGTGCTCCACGTCCACAGCATCGGGGACGCTACAGCCGCGATCCGCGATGCGGCGGCGGAGGCGGGCTTTGCGGCGGCGGTGATCTCCCGCCGGGTGAAGAAGTACGGCCCGCACGCGTGGCATATGGTGCAGGATGTGACGGTATCGTGAAGACGCTTTCGGGAAAGACGGTGGTTCTCGCCGTGACGGGGAGTATCGCGGCTGTGGAGACGGTGAAACTCGCCCACGCCCTGCGCCGCCGGGGTGCAGAGGTGCAGGCGGTCATGACGGCGGCAGCAGCCGGGATCGTCCACCCCGATGCCCTGACCTACGCGACCGGGCGGCTGGCGATAACCCGGATCACCGGTCTCGTGGAGCACGTCCTCTACTGCGGGGAGGGCGGGGCGGCCGACCTCCTCCTCGTCGCTCCCTGCACGGCAAACACCATCGGGAAGATGGCCTCGGGTATCGACGACACCCCGGTCACGACCTTCGTGACGACTGCGCTCGGCCGGGGGATGCCGGTGGTGATCGCCCCGGCGATGCACGAGAGCATGTACCGCCACCCGGCCGTTGCAGAGAACTTACGAAGGCTCCGCTCCTGGGGCATCGACGTCGTCGACCCGAAGGTCGAGGAGGGGAAGGCGAAGGTCGCGGATATCGATACGGTCGTCCTCCACGCTATGCGTGCAGTCTCCGGCCGACCGCTTTCGGGAAAACGGGTCCTCATCACGAGCGGGGCGTGCGCGGAACCCCTCGACGACGTCCGGGTCCTCACCACCCGGTCGACCGGGCAGATGGGGCGGGCGCTCGCGCTCGAGGCCTTCCGGCTCGGCGCCGACGTGACGGTGGTCCACGCGGGATCGTTTCCCTGCGTCCGAAATGTCCACGCAACGACCGCCGCGGAGATGCACCAGGCAGTCCTCCGGGTCTGCCGCGACGACGGGGTCGATATCTACGTCAGCGCGGCGGCTGTATCCGACTTCGCTCCTGAGCGCCGGGAGGGGAAGATCCCGAGCGGCTCACCGCTGACGGTCCGGCTCAACCCCCTCCCGAAGATCATCGACGAGGTGATGGCGGCCTTCCACCCCGTGACGGTGGCGTTCAAACTGGGCTGGCACGAGGAGGAGCGGGCGAGGGCGATGCTTGAGGCGGGCGCGAAGATGGTCGTCGTGAACACTCCCGTGGCGATGGGGGCGGCGGAGGGGTCGTTTCGGATCATGACCGCCGGCGGGGTTACCGAAGTGACGGGGAGCAAAGAGGAGGTCGCGGCGGCGGTATGGTCAGGACTGCTGTAGCCTTCTCTCCCGGGCACATATCCGGCTACTTCAAGCGGGTCGAGGGGCCCGACCCCCGGACCACCGGGAGCGTCGGGGCCGGCGTGGTCATCGACGAGGGGGTGCGCTCGACGGTCATTCCGGCCGCGGGAACAAGCGTCCGGGTGATCCGGCAGGGCCGCGTGAGCGCCGGGTCGCCGCCGGTCGAGTACGCCCTCGACCGGCTGGGGGTCACGGCCCGCGTCACCACGGAGTGCCGGCTCCCCATCGGCGCCGGGTTCGGCCTCTCGGCGGCCGCACTCCTCTCGACGCTCACGGGTGCAAACCACCTCTTCGACCTCGGCCTCTCCGCGGATGAGGTGGCCTCCCGGGCCCACGAGGCCGAGGTCGTTCACCGCACCGGCCTCGGGGATGTCGCCGCGAGCCAGGCAGGGGGTGTCGTCTGCAGGATGGGTCCCGGGATCCACGCGGAGATCATCCGCTTCTACCCGGAAGAGCCTCTCTATGCCGTGAGCCTCGGCCCGCTTCCGACCGCCTCGGTCCTCTCGTCCCCGGAAGCAATGGCGCGGATAGCCGCTGCGTATCCGGACCGCTGCCCCCGGGACCTCGCTGACTTCTGCCTGCTCTCAAGGCAGTTTGCCGAGAAAAGCGGGCTCATCGCGCCGGAGGTGCAGCGGGTGCTTCGCGCCTGCGACGCCGCGAATGTCCCGGCGAGCATGACGATGCTCGGAAACGGCGTCTTTGCCGCAGGCGATTCCGCACAGCGGGTGCTCTCGGGGTTCGGAGAGGTCTACCGTCTCCGGGCCGCACGCCGCGGTGCATACCTGATCGAGATGAAACCATGATACCAAAAGACCATCCACGGTACCGCTCCCTCATCGCCCGTGAGCGGCTGGCCCGGTGCGCCCGCGAAGGCGTCGTCGCCCTCGAGGGGCTTGCCGCGCACGGGCGCGGGGAGGCGTTTGACTACCTGATCGGCGAGCGGACGAGCGAGAGCGCGGCTCTCGCCGCCCGGACGGCCGCCGCCATGCTTCTCTCTGCCCGCCACCCGGTGATATCGGTGAACGGCAACACGGCGGCGCTTGCGGCGGAGGAGATCGCGGCCCTCCAGCGGGCGAGCGGCGCAGACGTCGAGGTGAACCTCTTCCACCGGACGGAGGAGCGGATAAGGCTGATCACCCGGCTCCTTGAGGAGCACGGCGTCCGGGTCCTCTCCGGGACCGCGGAACGGCTCGTTCCGCTCGCCCACGACCGCGGCCTCTGCCTCCGGGAGGGGATCGGGGACGCCGACGTGGTCCTCGTCCCGCTTGAAGACGGGGATCGCTGCGCGGCGCTCCGGGCGATGGGGAAGGCGGTCGTCACCGTCGACTTAAACCCGCTCTCCCGGACCGCCCGCACGGCGACCCTGACGATCGTCGACGAACTGACGCGCGCGCTCCCCGCCATCACCGCGGCGTGCGCCTCCCTTGAGCCCGGCGAGGGCGAGCGCCTGGTCGCCGCCCTTGACAATACCTATCTTCTTCGGGCGGCCATAGATGAGATGAGAGAGAGATTGAGCCATGCTCTGGAGTGAGGTCTACCGCCCGAAGGGGTGCGGGGATATCATCGGGCAGGACGCGATCGTCCGCTATCTCGTCTCGTTTGCGGACGCCCGGAGCGTGCCCCATATGCTCATCTCAGGTCCGCACGGCACCGGGAAGACCGTGGCCGTCGAGTGCCTGGCAAAACGGCTCTACGGTGAGAACTGGAAGGCGAACACCACCATCCTCAGCGCCGCCGATCTCCTCGGGCGGGGGAGGAGCGCCCTTGAGACGGACGAACGCTTTGCCCAGATCTACCGAAAGGACCAGAGCCTGATCGCCAACTTCAAGTACATCGTGAAGTGGTACGCCTCGATGCGCCCGCTCGACGCCGACTTCAAACTGATGGTCTTTGAAGATGCTGAAGACATGACGTTTGAGGCGCAGCAGGCCCTGCGCCGCACCATGGAGCGCTACAGCACCACCTGCCGGTTCGTCTTCATCACCATCCGGCCGTCGGCGATCATCCCCGCGATCGCATCGCGCTGCCTGCCGCTCTTCTTCGCCCCGCTTGAGAGCGCGCTCGTCCGCGCCCGCCTTGTGGAGATCCTCGCCGCGGAGGAGGCCACATGCCCGGCCGACGACCTCGACCTGATCGTCCACGCCGCACAGGGCGACCTGCGGCGGGCGATCCTGTACCTCCAGATCGTCGCCGGGGCGGGGAAAGGCCTCGACCTCGCGGAGGTGACGCGCTCCGAGACCTCAAATGTGGCAGCATCCGCGTTCGACGCCATACGGGCCGGCAACTTTGGCGCCGCACGCAGCATCGTCGAGTCGCTGATGATCGAGTATGGGCTCTCGGCGCGGGAGGTCGTCCACGAACTCCGGCAGGTGGTCAGGCGCGAGTACAACCACCCCGCCCTCGCCATCGCGCTCGCCGATGCGGATTGTCGGCTCTGCCACAACGCAAACGATTTTGTGCAGATCAACGCACTTCTTGCCCGGATCGCCCGGGAGGTGTTCAGTGAAGAAAGTACAGCAGCACTATGACGAGATCGCCGATATCTACGACGACCGCTACGACGGCAACCGCGGGAGGTACTACCATGGGCATATCTCCGACCACGTGATGAGCGTTCTTCCCAGGGGTGGGTTCCTCCTCGATATCGGGTGCGGGACCGGGCTCTTTGTGGAGCGCTACATCGAGGAGGGGGGCCGGGCGGTCGGCCTTGATATCAGCCCGGGGATGGTCCGGCACGGGCGGCAGCGCTGCCCGGAGAGCGGGTTCTTCGTCGGGACCGCTGAGGTCCTCCCGTTCCGGGACGCCGCCTTCGACGCCCTTGCAAGCCTGCTCGCCTTCAGTTACGTCCCCGACCCGGAGGCGATGCTCCGGGAGTGCTACCGGGTCTTAAAGCCCGGCGGCCGGATCGCCGTCTGCACCCTCTCGCGGACGGTCTTCACGAGCCTTGTCCCCGTCATCTACCAGGTAGGGGAGAAGGTCGGCCTGAAGAAGGTGGGTGTCGGGGATTTCGGCGAGCACTACTACACCAACGGCGAGATTGCCGGGCTCTTCCGGGAGGCGGGGTTCGAGGGCGTCTCGGTCAGCCGGTGCTCGTTTGCACACTTAAACCTCGCGGATCCGGTGTTCGCACTCGCCCGGAAGGTGGAGCCTTTCGTCGAGGAGAACCTCCCCTACCTGGCTTATAACGTCTGTGCGGGCGGGAAAAAACCGGAGGGTTAGGTCACGTCTGTGAGGGGGACACACGGGCTGTCCCTCTGACCTCAACCAGGAGACGTAGAGCGGTTGCGCCCCGCCCTCGCGGCAAACCGGCTCCCGGATTGCTCGATCTCCTATATGACCAGGGCTATCGAGACCGGACTCGCGATGCTCATCCTTCTGCAGAAAGATGACAACCTGACGACAGTCGCGGAGAGCCTCGACGCTTGTGGCGATGGGGATGCCGACGGCGTTTTCCAATGCAGGCCACCCGTTCGTCTTCCTCGTCGTCGAGAAGGATTCGGGCACGGTCCTCTTCATAGGGGGATCGTCAATCCCGAAAGCCCGTGGCGGGTGCGGAGCGGAGGCTGCTCTCTCTTCCCCCGTCGGCAACGGATACCGGGGCAGTCGCCGGTCGCCCGTTTCGTGGGAGGAACAGGATTAGTGCATCGATTCCAGATGAACAGACCCTATCGGGCCTTCGTCCCCTCCCCCACGGAGCGCTCTCCTCCGTCCCCGCTCCGCCCGCGCTCCACCCGGGTGGAATACCCATACGCTTCTCCGGCACCCCCACCCCGCCCGCGCTACGCCTCCTCCCCGCCCCACCGGGGGCGAGGGCAGTCATGGCGATACCCGGGGGAAGGCCGTGCCAGAGGATGGTGCTGGCGGCGGTTTCCCTGAGGGGTCAGATGAGGTTCAGGAGTTAGTCTGAACCCGGTTCTCCCCCGGGTTCTCCCCGTGCACTGGACCGTGGTGGATATCGCCATCGGGGGAGGGGACCGGGGAGGGTACCCGTACGTTCCTCCTCAAAGCCCCCGCCCCCCGGAGGGGGGGCAGTACGTGGGGATACCGGGGAAAAACCGTCTCCCGGGATGCAACCCCCCGGACAGTGTGAAAAAAAGATCATACTCTCCTCTGTTGGGAGTGCCGGTAATTGAGAATCGTTGCATTAGTCTGGATGCTATAACCTGTTACCCTCAAACTTGTCTCTGAAAGACCCAATACCCCAACTACACAGGGGTGTAACGTCATGCTGGTCACATTTGAGGTAATCTATGGTGATGGATGGTGGAGCGCCAGCGCACATGCACCCGGGAATGCCATCTATACCCAGGGTAAAAGCATCGGAGAGCTCATCGATAATATCCTGGAAGCAACGTCGCTCCATTACACGGAAGAACTTGGAGCGTGAGAACAGATCACCATCATAACCAGGTATAAGTCAAAAACCCATGAACAGGAAAGCCAGATTCCATCATATTTTGAGTATAAGGTAGACATCATTGCCGCGACACCCGGTTGTTAGTGCATTTAAGTGACCAAAGTCCTTGAAAAACTCTGATTTTCTTTTCTCCGGCAGACCGGAAGCCATGTCCAGATGCATAAGGTTGTTGAAGGCAAACGACTCCGGGTTACCGTACCCCTTCACGATGAGCTCAGCGTGGCTACCCTGAACACAATCGTCACCGATGTTGCAGATTTTGAGGGTATGACAAAAGAGCAGATTTACGATCTCTTACGATAGCCCCCTTCAAAAGGATAACAGGTAGCTCCCCTCCGATCGAGAGCACACCCGATTTGCTCACGAAGAGCGGAGCCGGGAGAGGATCCGCTCTTTCTTTGCAAGCGCCGCTTCCGCCGCCCGCTCGACCCCGATCTTCATCTCCTCGAAATCTCTTTTATCCCCGTCCACGACCTTCTTCACCGGGGTGTAGGCCGACTCCCTGAATCGGGGCGAGAAGTCCCGGATCTCGCCGCCGACCTTGAGGACTGATTCTGGTTTTCCTTCCTCAACATAGCCGATCTCTTTCATCGCGACGCCTGCCGACCCGACGACCCGCCGGACCTCAGGTGCAACCTCAGGCGGCGCGACGACCAGGAGGGCGTCGAGGGAGACGCCGAGGTAGTCGATCTCGAGGGCATCGAGCATCTTGAGGACCTTCGGCTGCACGAGCGTGCGGAGTTCGTCCTCCTCGACGACGATCCGGCAGCCGGCGGTCTCCGCCATCTCGTAGGCGTCGCCCCGGAGGCCGCCGTTCGTGACGTCGGTCATGGCGTGGATCCCGGAGAGAACACTGCTCGCAAGGAGCGCTTCGCAGGCTTTCAGGAAATGGAGGTTGATCGTCTCATCGACGACCTCCGGGAACCCCGAGTAGATCGCAGCGGTGGCGATCGTCCCGCCGCCGGCCCCCTCGGTCATGAGGAGGACGTCGCCGGGGGCGATCTGTTTTCTGGCCGTGAGGTGCCGGGCGACCCCGACGGCGCCGACACAGCCGGTCATCCGGGTCCCGAGCACCATGTCCCCGCCGATCCGGAGGGTGGAGCCGGTCACGAGGGGGACACCCATCGCCTCGCCGACGGCGGAGACACCCGCCGTGTAGTCAAAGATCTTCGCGACGTCGCCGTCGTCGGCGACGTGGATATCGGAGAGGAGCGCGACGGGTTTTGCCCCCATCACGTAGACATCCCGGAGCGTCGCCCGGGTGACGTGGAACCCGGCGAGGAAGGGGAAGTCGGAGAGGCGGGAGTGCATCCCGTCGACGGTGGTGATGATATATTCCCCGGCGGCACGCACAGCACCGGCGTCGTCCATCTCGTCGACGCCGACCGCGGCCGTAGTCCGGCCGATGATCCGGGCGAGCTGCCGGTGGGCGAAGAAGTCCCCGGACCCCCTCGACCCGACACCGAACTCACCCATCGTCGAGCCGGAGGGCTCGAAGGTGAAGAGGTCGCCGGACAGGTCGGTTGAGTTCTTCGCCTCGGCAAGGACCGCCCTGGCGAATTCTTCGGCATAAGCGGGGCTGATGCGGTTGCGCTTGATCGTGAGGATATCCCGGGAAAGAAGGCGCACGATATCGTCGTCAGGGGTGCCGGCAGCAAGGTGCCGGCGGCTGATCTCTTCTACATCCATTGTAAGAGTGGTCGGTGCCCGAAGAGATAAAAGGAGTGGCGGCGGAGTTCTCCTCACGGGCAAAGATTCAAGCGGATCCGCCCCGAATACTGATGGATGACGGGTGCGCAGATGATTTCCGCATGCTCCATCGCCGGTTCCGATTCCGGGGGAGGGGCGGGCATCCAGGCGGACTTGAAGACGTTCACGGCGCTCGAGGTCTTCGGGCTGACGGTCGTAACGGCGGTGACGGCCCAGAACACCCGTGAGGTCAGGGGAACGTGGATGCTTCCTCCCGAGGCTGTGCGGGCTCAAGTAGACGCGGTTGCCGACGATTTCTCCATCGGAGCGTGGAAGACCGGGATGCTCGGCAATGCCCGGAACATCCGGGCCGTCGCGGGGGCCCTGCCGGACGGCGCCGTGCTCGTGATCGACCCGGTGATGGTCTCGACGTCGGGCTACCGGCTGCTCGATGAGGATGCCGTCACGGATCTCATCGAGCTGCTCATCCCCCGGGCAGCCGTCGTCACCCCGAACCTCCCTGAAGCGGAGGTGCTTGCGGGTATGCGGGTTGCAACCCTGGACGATATGGCCGAGGCCGGCCGGCGGATCCTCGACCTCGGCGCCGGGGCCGTGGTGGTGAAGGGGGGGCACCTTGCCGGCGATACGGCAATCGACATCCTCGTCGACCGGGATGGAGTGGCGGAGGCCTCCGGGCGCCGCTACCCCTACTCGGTGCACGGGTCTGGATGCTGCTTCTCTGCGGCGCTCGCCGCATACCTTGCCCGGGGAATGGCTGCGCGCCCCGCGTTCGCCGCGGCCCGGGAGTTCATCGACACGGCCATCGGAAGAGCGGTCGGAGGCCCGGGGCCGCTCCGGATCGTCAACCCCGGTGGAACGATCCTTCGCCGGCACTGAAATAATAGTTCCCTTACGCGGCAAATTTTCGACGAATATTTCCATTTTTTGCTGAAGAATTCTAATATTCTCACAAGGCGGAAGCATGGTAAAATCCCCGTATAACGGACATTATCCTGTAGAAATGAGAAATACTCTATTGAGAGTTCAAAAACAAATGCGGAATTTTAATAACTACAAACTGGTAAGTATTGTAAGAATGGATGAGATCGATGATGCGATTCTTCGGGAACTGCAGAGAGACGGGCGGATGTCTATGGCAGAGCTCGGTTCGATGCTGGGTATCGCACCGTCGACGGTCTTCAAACGGATCGAGAAGCTGAAGAACGCCGGTATCCTCGAACGGTTCACGATCGTCATCAACCAGAAGTGTTTTGAGCATACCCTGATTGCTTTTCTGAACGTCAGGGTCCACCCGGACGGAAAGCAGGAGGTCGAGGCGTTTACGCGAGACCACCCGGGCATCCTTGAGGTCTACGAGGTGCTCGAACCCGGGGACTTCTTCGTCAAGGTCCGGGTGCAGAACATATCCGAGCTGAAGCGGAGCGTGCTCATCCCTCTCTCCGGCCTTCCGGGGGTGAAAGAGATCCAGACGATCATCTCCGTACGGAAGATCAAGGAACAGCGATAGGGTGGAACTGAATGCAGATTGAGATTATGCAGCAGATGCTTGCGATCGTGACGCTCGCCCTCGGAGCGCTCCTGATCACGGTCATCTTCAACGCCTACCGGATTGTCAGGCAACCGACCCTGCTTTACTTCATCTACGGGCTTTTCACGCTGATCGTGGGGATCACGTTCGCGGACCTCGTGAGCGTCTTCACGCCGGACGCCTTCACCGCCCTCTGGTCGGCGGTCTTCTCCCGTATCGTGGTGATCCTGGGGCTCTGCGTGATGGCCTACGGCATCCTGAGAGGATGAGATGCGCACCGGTACCTCGTTTGCCCGGGACTGGCAGCTGCTCAAGATAGCCCGGTCCCTGCGGCGGCACGATGTCGCCGGGCCGCTGGTGCGGATTCTCCTTGCGGACGCCTCCGGGGACCTCGTGGACCGGGTCGCCGCCATCGCCGGGAAACTTGGTGAAGAGGACGGGACGGCGCTTATCGCCCGTAACGAGGAGCGGTTCGATCCACCCACCCTGATGGAGGGGCTCCTCCTGATGTGGGGGATCCCCTGCGACTCCCGGGAAGCCGCCGACGGGAGCATGGTCATCACCATCGGCGGCGACGGCACAGCGCTCCAGGAGACCTTCGCGGACGTTCGGGTGGCCGCGCCCTACCTTGCCGGCTACGCCCGTGCACTCCAGCCGGACGCGGCCCTCACGGGCGACGCCGGCAGGATGACGCTCAGGTTCCCGCCCCGCGGGTAGGGCGGTTCCCTTCGAGCTTAAGTGGTCACAGCGGCGTTGCTGCCCCGGGAGCAGGACCGCCCGGGCCCCGTGCGGCCGTATCTCCTCCCGGGTCATCTACGAAGGTTCATCTCCGGTGCGTCCGTCGATCCCTTGAGGAGATCGTATGGAGGGAGATCGCGGTCTGCGGGAGTTGCGGGATGCCACTTGCCCGGGATGAGGGCGCCGGGACGGAGGCTGACGGGATACGGAGCGTGAACTGCTGCGCCTACTGCTACCGGAACGGCGCTTACACCGAACCGGATCTTACGCGGGAGCAGGCGGCCGAGCGGTATGCGCCGATGATGGCCTCAAACCCCGGGATGCCCGTCGAGAGAGCAAAAGAGATGGTGCAGCAGTATCTCTTGATGCTCCTGCGGTGGCGAAGGCAGGAGCAGTGACGAACCCTGCGCCCACCGGTGAGCGCGGGAACATCCTGCTCCCGCTCCGGTCCGGGCGGACCACCGCAGCCCGAAGCATGCGGATCGCTTGCGCTTCGCGTGAGACGGTTCTGTCGAACCCCTGCCTGTTCGTTCCGGAAGATCGCATCCCGTACATCGATTCTCAATTACCGGCACTCTCAACGGAGAATATCGTCGGTCGTGCTTCGCACGGCCCGGGAGTTTGCATCCCCGGGCACGGATTTTCCCGGGTATCCCTACGTACTGCCCCCTCCGGAGGGCGGGGGCTTTGAGGAGGAACGTACGGATCACCGCAGGAGGCTGGAGAGAACTTGGGGTACCTGCCTGTGGGGAGGGGGAATGCCTCGGCCCCGATGGCGATATCCCCACGGTCCACTGCACGGGATCCCGGCGAGAAACCAGTTCCGGGCGGTTCTCCCCGTCTATCTTTCGGAAACCGGCGTCGATACCGCTTCCTGGCACGGCTTTCCACCGGGTATCGCCACGACATCGCCTCGGAGGGCGGGGAGAGGATACGCAGGCGGTGGAGACGGAGAAGCGTAGGGCATTCCACTGGGTGAAGCGCGGTGGAGGGGAAGAGGCGCTCTGTGAGGAGGGGACGAAGGCCCGATATGGTCTGTTCATCTGGAATCGATGCGCTAGCGGTACCCGGACACTGGACTCCGCGAACTTCCGCGGCAATGCGAGAGGCGCCTGATGCGGATAGCGATCGAGCCTCTCGCGTTGAGCGCGATGCCGCGAAGCGCGATAATCCGAAGGGCCGGAGTTCGAGCACCGAAAGGTTGCGAAGGAGGTCGACGGTTTGACCTTTGGGGAAGAGCCGCCCGGGTGGGATGGGGGACGAGGTATGCCTTGTTGCGAAGAGGGCTCGCCCCGGGGAAAATTCAGATCGAGGGACGGGGACGAACACCCGGGCCGGCACAGGGGTTCCCCGGGCAGCCGCCGTGCCCCCTCACCGGGATATGCAGCACGGGTTCTGGCACCCCCTCCTTCTGCCGTCCGGCAGGGTCTCGCCGGGCCAGAACAGGAAAAAGCAGTCTCCTGACCGGATCCTGACAAACACGCGGCAGGCCGTTCTGGACTGCCAGAAAATAGGCCGGGGTTCGCGGGAAAACATTTCCGAGGTTTTATCCCGCGGACTCCGGCTTCCCTTGCGCCCCGGCACGAGCGCATCGAGGTCTTTCTGGGAACTCAAGATGGTTGTTCGACGGTCGTCCACACGCCCGCCGGACAGGCCGGGCGCAAACACGTGCTCTGCTGTCGACGCACCCGGGGCGGTAATGATGGGCTGTTTTGCCCGTCATCACCACCGCAGGTCCCCTTCCAGGGAGAGAGTCTTACTTGAACACGTTGAAGATCTGGTCGCTGCCGGTCGCGAAGAGCCGCTCCCGCTCGGCCTGCTCCTCAACGAGCGCAAGCACCGGGAGATCCATGTCCACACCCGGGGTGTGGCCGAACATCCTCTCCATGTCCGTCTGCAGGGCGTGCATGTAGAGCGAGTTCGCGATCTCCATCGGGCAGTTCTCCTCGCACTGGCCGCAGTTGACACAGGAGTCCGCCACGTGGGCGTAGCGGATCAGGTGGAACATGAACGGCACAGGGAGCACGCCCGGCGGCACCAGGTAGGGTTTCTTCGTGCTGCACTCGACGCAGTAGCAGATCGGGCAGTTGTCGATGCAGGCGTAGCACTTGGTGCACCGGGACGAGTCCTCCATGATCTTCTGGAGGCGTTCCTTCCCCTCACCGAGCCCCTCGAAGTAGCGTGCCCGCCACTTGTCGCCGAGCTTCAGCATGGCGTTCTCGACCTTGCCGCGGATCTCGATTCCCTTCGGGTTCGCGGGCTCGGTGGCGACCGCCCCGGCCTTCACGGCCCTGCTCAGGAGATCCGCTCCCTTCCCGGAGCAGACCTCGACGAACGTGGCCTTCCCGGCCTTATCACCGATGACACCCCAGTTCCCGCAGGCGAGGTCGGCCTGGCGCGGGACCTTCATCTTGCACCGGCGGCAGTTCGCCCGGCGGCCGAAACCCGCTTCCTCGAGTTCGTCCATCGAGATGCCCTTGTGCTGGCCGTCCTTGGTGACGATGATGAACTGACCCTTGTCGATCTCCTCCTTGACGACATCGTTCGGGTCGACCCCGAACTTCTCGCGGATCATCTTCCGGGCGGCCACGGGGCTGACCGAACCGCCGCAGTTGACGCCGATCAGGAGGAGGTTGTCCAGGTTGACCTGGTTGCGCTTCGCAAGCTCGTAGATGCCCATCGCGTCGCAGCCCTTCACCGTCACGGCAAGGCGCATATCCTCGGCGCCCCCGAGGTACTTCTTGATCAGCTTCGCAAGCAGGAGCGTCCCGCAGTGGAGTGAGCCTGCCGTCTGCGCGATCTCGGCCGGATCGGTGATCAGCGTCGGCACCGCGTCGTAGAGGTCGACGCCCTTCTTCACCGCCAGCACGCCGTCGACGATGTCGTTTTCCAGGGCAAACTTGAGGAGCCCGGTCACCGCGCCGCCGCATTCCGCGACCTTCGCGATATCGGGGCTCGTCGTCCAGGCGTATACCATATCTCCCTTTGCTACCATCTCACTGCACCCCCGTGATCTTCTCGACGGCAACCGCACTGTGCTTCAACTCCGGCATCTTGGAGAGCGGGTCGAGAGCGGTGTTCGTCAGCTGGTTCACAGATCCCTTCCCGCCGAAGTGCATCGTCATCATCAGCACACCGGGCGCGACCTCATCGGTCACCCTGGCAAGGGCCTCTGCCTGTCCGCGCCTGCCCCGGAGCCGGATCTTCTCTCCGTTCTGGATCTTCAGCCGCGCGGCATCCTCGTTGTTGATCTGCACGTAGGCTTCGGGCACCTCGTGGTGGAGGATCTTCGCCCGTCCGGTCTGGGTCCGGGTGTGGTAGTGGAAGATCAGACGTCCGGTCATCAGGGTGAACGGATACTCGGCGTCGGCGACCTCCGCAGGCGGCCGGTGCTCGAGCCCGAAGAAATGCCCGAGGCCGTCGGCCGACGAGAACTTCTCGCGGTGCAGGATCGGGGTTCCCGGGTGCTCCAGGGTTGGGCAGGGCCAGTGGACTGCTTCGGGCTTCTCTAACCTATCGTAGGAGATGCCGGCCATCGACGGGGTGACCCGCCGCATGTCGTCCCAGATATCCTCCGGCGAGTTGAAGTCGAATCCCGCAAGGCCGAGCTTGTGGGCGAGGTCGACGAAGATCTGCCAGTCCTCCTTCGAATCGCCGGGGGTCTGCACGGCCTTCCTGATACGGTTGACCCGCCGCTCGCCGCTCGTGAACGTCCCGTCCTTCTCGGCGAAGGAGGCGCCGGGGAGGATCACGTCGGCGTACTGCGCCGTCTCGGTCATGAAGAGGTCCTGCACGACGAGGAAGTCCAGTTTCTCAAGCGACCGCATGACGTGGTTCGAGTCGGGATAGGAGACGACCGGGTTTAACGCGAAGATGTACATCGCCTTGATCGGGTCGCCGCACTGGGTGATCTGCTCCGTCAGGGTCACGCCGTACTCGCTTGCAAGCCCGGTGACGCCCCAGAGTTCCTCCATCCGCTTGCGGGCGGCATCGTCCTCGCACTTCTGGTAGCCGGAGAAGACGTTCGGGTAGGCCCCCATATCGCAGGCGCCCTGGACGTTGTTCTGGCCACGGAGCGGGTTGACGCCGACTCCAGGTCTCCCGACGTTGCCGGTGAGCATCGCGAGGTTCCCAAGCGACCTGACGTTGTCCGTCCCGGTCGTGAGCTCCGTGATGCCGAGGCAGTAGATGATCACCGCATTCTTGGCGCTGGCATATATCCGCGCGATCTCCTTGACCCGCTCGGTGGGAACGCCGGTGATCGACTCGACCTCCGCGTACTTCTCGACGGTCTTCATCAGGTCGTCAAAGCCCGTGGTCCGCTTCGCGATGAACTCCTTGTCGTGGAGATTCTGCTGGATAATCCAGTACATGATCGAGTTGATCAGGGCGATGTTCGTCGAGGGGTTGTAGCGGACGTAGTGGTCGGCCAGGCGCGCCGTGGGCGTGTAGCGCGGGTCGCAGACGATGACGGTCTTGCCCGCCTTCTTCGCCTGGAGAACCCGGCGGCCCGCGAGCGGGTGCGCCTCGACACTGTTCGCGCCGATCATGAAGACGACGTCTGCGTTCAGGACATCCTCGAAGGGATTCGTCGCGGCACCGGAGCCGAACGAGAGCGAGAGCCCCGCGACGGACGGTCCGTGGCAGATACGCGCGCAGTTGTCGATGTTGTTGGTCTTGAAGGCCACCCGCGCGAGTTTCTGCATGATGTAACACTCTTCGTTCGGCGTCCGGCACGAGACCTGGAACCCGAGCGCCTTCGGCCCGTACTTGTCGCTGATCTCCTTGAACTTCGAGGCGACGAGACTGAGCGCCTCATCCCAGGACGCTTCTTCGAACTTGCCATTCCTCTTGATGAGGGGCTTTGTCAGCCGGTCGGGGCTCTGGACGAATTCCCAGCAGGTTGCTCCCTTGGGGCAGAGTTTTCCCTCGTTGATCGGGCTCCTCTTGTAGGGTTCTACCCCTACGAGTTTGCCGTCGTTCACCACAAGGTTAAGGCCGCACCCTACACCGCAGTAGGGGCAGGTCGTGGGAACGTACCGTAACTTTCCGTTGGTTTCTGTCATTCACATTCTCCCGATTGTTGAGTTCAACGTCGGTTGCCAGGCATGTCAGGAAAGGCGGACATGCACACAAAGTTGTTTTACTCTAATAAGTAGTATATAAATTTAAACTTACCCTTTTAACATTCACCGGGATGCCACCAAGTATAGTTGATCTTGATGCGTCACCAGACCGGTCATTCGAGATATATCGCCTCATATTGCTTATATTCCGATTAAACATGATTTATTCTGTTATATCCTGAATATACTATTCGGATGTAAATTAAATTTAATTTAACGATCCAAAATGTTTACAACTAACCTTGACCCAATATTCTTCCGTGCAACCGAGATTGAATCATACATGGGACGACATCGAGGCCAGGCTCAGGTCTAAAGGCTCCTCCCCGGAGATGATCGAGCACTTCCGGCGATGCATCGATTTTCACACGTTCGCAGCCCCCGGGCTCCTGGTGGGGGTCTTCATGGTGGATTACGCCCTGGAACTTCTCAACCCTCCCCGGGACGAGAAGATCTACGCCGTATGCGAGACCACGAAGTGCCTGCCCGACCCCCTCCAGATGATCGCCCACTGCACGACCGGTAACCACCGCCTCAGGGTGCTCCCGATCGGGAAGTTCGCCATCACCATGAACAGGCCGGCCGAGACCCCGCTGGTGGACGGGATCCGGGTCTTCGTCGACGGCGACAAGATCGTGCGGTATCCGACGTTTGCCCTGTGGTACACCAAAGACCCGTGCTTCGACCCGCGAGCCCGGGGCTCTGCGCTGGTCGACGAGATCATCGATGCCGGGCGCGGTCTTCTCTCGCATGAACGCGTGCGGGTGAAAGTACCCCAGAAATGGCCCTGGAGATCGGCCATCTGCTCCATCTGCGGCGAGATGGTCCCTGACAACCTGCTTGTCAGCGGTGCCTGTGCCGACTGCCGGTCCCAGTCCTACTACGAGAAGACGGCCTACTGAAGGGAGAAGATCCCCCCCTTTTCCCCCACGGAAAGGATCTATAGGGACATGGGTCCATTGTCACAGATGCACCGCATGGAAATCTTCCCCATCGGGATCGTGCACTCCGGCGTCCGCTCCCGGAGCGGTATGCCGGTCCAGGGCGTCGACGCCGAGATCGAGGTCTTCCCCGACTACGTAGCAGCGCTCTCCGGCATCGGGGAGAGTTCGCACCTGATCCTGATCTGCTGGCTCCACGAGGCGGACAGGAGCGTCTTGAAGGCCGTGGCCCGGAAGGTTTCAAGCGACCTCCCGGAGAAGGGCGTCTTCTCCCTCCGGTCTCCGGTACGGCCGAACCCTCTCTCGGTATCGGTGGTGCGGTTGCGCGATCTCCGGGAAGGGCGAATCCTTGAGCTCGCGAACGTCGACCTGATCGATGGGACGCCGGTGATCGACATCAAGCCTTACCAGAGGGGATGGGATTGCGTCTTCTCTGCGACCAGCCACGACCGGACTGAGAAGATCCAGAAGATGGGGCCCGGAGAGTACCGGGAGAGCCTCATCCGCGAGGCGGTGAACTACCACGGGGAACTCTGCCCGGGCGTGGCGGTCGCGGTGCGGATCGCGGAGGCGGCGACGCGCATCCTCGGGTGCGACCTCGCGGTGCCGCAGGTCTCGATCGCGCCCGGCGCCGATCCCTGTATCGCCGACGCCCTCATCGGGATCACCGGGGTTCGCCCGGGAAACCGCCGGCTGAGGCACCCGGGCGGGGAATGCTGCGCCTTTGCCGGGCCCGGGGTGGAGGTGATCTTCCGCCTCCGGGATGCTCCTGGGAGCGTCGAAGCTGTCCTTGCGGCGCGCGAGGCATCGCTCTTCGACTGTGAGGTCAGCTCCCGGTGCGACTGATGGTTAAATGGTTAATTTTTAACCAGGAGTAATGGATAGTTGTATACGTCGCGGGCGGGGGGGCGCAAACCCTCCGCCCGGCACGCTATAAGGGAGTCATGAGTATGCCACGCCGGTACCTGAATCTTACCCCGCTTCCTGAAGCGCTCGCGGCGATGCGGCGGGCGTTTCCCCCGTCGGACCATGCCGAGACCGTGCCGTTGCGCCTTGCTGTCGGCAGGGTGACGGCCGAACCCCTGTATGCAGAGTATTCCGTTCCCGAGGTCGACATCGCGAAGTTCGACGGCTACGCGGTGAAGAGCAGGGATACCCCGGGGGCGCAGGACCAGCGGCCGCTGCCCCTTCTTGAGTATGCCCGCATCAACACCGGTGAGATGCTCCCCCCTGCGTTTGACGCCGTCGTCATGGTCGAGGATACCTGGGACGACGGCGGCACGCCCTGGATCAGGAAGTCCGCCGCGCCCTGGCAGAACGTCCGGCACGCTGGCGAGGATATCCGTGCCGGCGAACTCGTCCTCCCGAAAGGCCACCGGATCCGGCCGTTCGATCTTGGCGCGCTCGCGACCTACGGCATAACCCGGATCGCCGTCCGGTCGGTCCGGGTCGGCATCATCCCGACGGGGAGCGACCTCGTCCCGCTCGGCGTGGCGCCCGCCCCCGGCCAGACGATCGAGACGAACACCCTCATGGCGGAGGCTTACCTCACCCGGATGGGAGCGACCTGCCATCGTTACGGGATCGTTCCCGACGATCCGGACCTGATCCGGAGCGTGCTCGAGGCGGCGGTCGCCGAGAACGATCTCGTCATCCTTTCGGCGGGTTCGTCGGCCGGTTCTCGGGACTTCTCTCGCGATGTCGTCGGCGCGCTCGGGGAGATCATCTTCCACGGCATCGCGGTCCGGCCGGGAAAACCGGTGCTGCTCGCGAGCGTCGACAGCAAACCGGTCCTCGGGATGCCGGGCTACCCGGTCGCCGCGCAGACCGTCCTCCGGGAGGTTGCCGGGAACCTGCTCGCGTGGTGGGGGCTCCCGGCGCTCCCGGGGGAGGAGCTGGACGTCCGGTTGTCGCGGAGGCTGGCGTCCGACCTCGGGTTTGACGAGTTCGTCCCGGTCTCGGTCGGGCGGGTGGACGGCACCTGCTTTGCGACCCCCCATCCCCGGGGGGGCGGCATCCAGATGGCGGTGGTCCGGGCGAACGGCTACATCCACATACCCGCCGAGCGCGAGGGGATCGAGGCGGGCGAGGAGGTGCGGGTCCGGCTCACCGTCCCCTCGGCCTCTATCGCCCGCACGCTCATCTGTGTCGGCGTGCGCGACCCCACCATCGCTGAACTCGGCAACTGCCTCGCGGATGCCGGCTACCTGCTCCACTGCTGTAAAGCCTCGACGATGGGGGCGGTGCTCGCTCTACGGGCGAAGACCTGCCACGCTGCGTCGGTCTCTCTCGCGGAGACGGAAGCGGCCTGGAACGACCGGGTGCTCCGGTACCTGCCGGGGGTCGATCTCCTGCGGGTGCAGGTGGCCCGGACGGAACTTGGGCTTGTGTCGGCCGGCGACCTCGATACCGACACCCTCGCGTCGCTCAGGTTCGTCAACCACCCAAAAGGCACGGCGGCGCGGGCCCTTCTCGACGCATGGCTGGACAGGGAGGGTATCGATGCCGGCAGCATCGCCGGGTACGGGCACGAGGTGAAGACGCCCGCGGCCGTCGCCGCGGCCGTCGGCAACGGGTTTGCCGACGCGGGCGTCTGCCCGGCCGCCACGGCGCGGGAGGCGGGACTCCGGTTCATCCCGCTCGGCTACGAGACGCGCGACCTCCTGGTCCGGGAGGAGCTTGCCGCGGACGAAGGCGTCGCATGCCTCATCCGTTCTGCCCGGTCGCCGGAGTTCGGGGAGCGCCTCCGGTCGCTGGCGAGGTGCCACGCCGACCGGCAGGCCGCACGTGCCGGATAATGGATCACGGCGTCTGGGAACTCTATACATCCCGTCCCGCTCCTTCCCGGTCTTCGCGTCAACGCGCGAGGCTCTATCAGTATGGAGTCCGGGACCGGGTTTCACGCGGAAGTTCACGGGGCGTTGAGGGGCCCCCTCATGCGCCCCAGAATATGGTCAGCCCACTCGCTCTGCCCAGCGGGCGAACTCCTCCGCCCTGCATTCCCACCCTGAAGCGGCGCCGGTTCGAAAAGAACATCCCGGATCCGGTACGACCACTCTTCATGCCAGTCAGCGAACAGACGCAGAACCAGATCATGGCAGTGCTCCGGCGGATGGCGGAGGCGACCGCGAAGAAGGATATCGACGGCGTGGTGGCGCTTGCCGACCCCGGTTTTCGAGCGTTCGGGACCGGTCCCGACGAGAAGGTGATCGGAAGGGAGGCCTACCGCCGGCACCTTGAACGCGACTTTTCGCAGGCGGAGACGATCACACTTGAGTTATCCGACGTTCATATCGGCGCCGAAGGGACGGTTGCGTGGGTCATGGCCGATATGGCGTACCATATCGTCGTCGGTGGTGTCCCGCAGACCCTGAACGGGCGGCTGACGGCGGTGCTCCGGGGGACGGGCCATGCGTGGGTCTTTGTCCAGATGCACTACTCTCTCCCGGCGGCGGACCAGGAGGCCGGGCGGTCGTACCCGGCGGTATGACTTCTTTTTCAGTCCTCTGAAACCCCTGTCCCGTTCCCGGCGCCCATCCCCCCCTCTCTGTAGGGGGCATATCTCTCCGGCATCCCCCACCCCGCCCGCGCTGCGCGCTCCTCCCCGCCCCCGCCCGCAGGAAGGGGCAGTGCTCGCGATAGCCGGTGGGAAGCCGTGCCCGGGAGCGGCGCTGATGGCGGTTTCCCGGAGGAGGTAGGGGAGAGCAAGCCTGGACTCTGCTCTTCTCCGGGCTCTCCCCATGGAGTGGACCGTGGTGGATATCGCAACTCGGGGGAGGGGGAGAATCTCCCTCCCCGCAGGGGCTACCCGTACGCCGCTCTCCGTCTCCCCGCAGGTGGGCTACTCATACATTCTTCTTCGGCCCCCGCCCCGCCCCCACCCGGGGACGATGCCCGGGAGTGCCCCGGGATGTGATGCGTGCTTCGCGAGAGGTACCGGTGTGGAGGTGGTGGCGGTCCCTCCCGTTGCCGCGAAACGCCCGGGGCCGGGAGACATGCCCTGCAAAAAAAGTATTCCGGCGGTCCCCTGCTCACGGCTCCGCCGTAAAGAAGAGGACCACCCTGCCGTCGCCGTCGATGACCGCGAGCGTCCCGCCGACGATCCGGTAGCCCGCCGCAGACCGGAGCAGGTCCAGGTAGGCGTTCTCCTGCTCCATGACCCCTGTGGGCCCGGCGGGCGGGGCTTTCGTCGCGATGACCCGCTCCACGGCAAGCCCCGTCTCGTTGAGGCGGTATGGGGCCGAGTACGCATTGCACCCGGCGGACCCCGAGAGCGTGCCGTCACGGTCAAAGACCAGGGTGATGGCGGTCCCCGGGAGCGGCGAGGCGACGGTGCTGCCGCCGGTGCTGTAGTGGGTCAGCCGCCATCTCGTCGCGAGCAGCGGCACGTGGAGAGGCTCCCCGGCCCGCACAAAGACGAGCAGGTCCTGACCCGACGGGCCGGAGATAGTGAGCCTGTCGCCCTCAACCCGGTAAGAGGCGGCCGCAACGAGGAGTTCCCGGTACCGGCTCTCCTGCTGTGCAAGGTCCTGCTCCGCCGCAGGGTGTGCGCCCGTGGCGGTGAGCGGCTCAACTGCGATCGTGGAGCCGTTGATCCGGTAGGAGGCGGAGTAGAGGTTGCACCCGGCAGACCCCGAGAGCGTGCCGCCGTCGCCGAAGATGATGAACGGTTCCGCCCCGGGCAGGGGCGCGATGACGGAGCCGTTATCGGCACAATACCCGACCAGGCCCCACGCCGTCCCTGCAAGCGGTTCGGTGACCCGGCCGGCGTCGCCGGGGGGCGCATCCGTCTTGCCGGAGTAACCGACCGAGATGAGGCATGCCGTGACGATGATCAGGAATGCGACCTTCGCGAGTGTGTGGTTTCCGTCCCTCATCTCTACCACGGGTAGGGGTAAGGGCCGGGAGAAGAAAAAATAACCGATTTCTGTTGAGATTATCTCAATCCCCCTCTTCTCCGGCGGAGGGCAGAAGAAGCAGCGTTCGGCGGCCGTCACCCGGAGCCGGTCCCGGCGGGCGGGAAAGCCGTCCTCGAACGGTATACCAGGAAAAGGAGGGCAAAGGCCGCCCGGCCCCTGCCGCCGGGTCAGGGTCGGCCCGTGTTCTCCGCCCGGTAGGAGAGGAGGGTCTTCCCGGCCTCATCGAGGAGGTCGAGCCGGTTCCCGTCGATGCGGTAGCCTGCCACAGACTCAAGGAGGGTGAGATACCTGTTCTCCTGCTCCATGATCCCCTCCGGCTCGCCGCAGTACATCCTCGTGCTGACCGGCGGCGAGACCGAGAGGCTCGTGCCGTCGAGCCGGTAGGCTGCCCGGTAACTGTTGCATCCGGCGTTCCCGGTGACGTTGCCGTCCGGTGAGAACGTTGCCGTGACCGTCGTGCCGGCGATCACCGAGGAGACCGCATCTTTTCCGGCGCTGTAGCCGTCGAGCACCCAGTTCGTCCCGGTGAGCGGCGCCGGCGGCACCTCCTCTGCCTGCACAAAGAAGAGCAGGCCGACACCCGACCCGTCGAGAAGGGTCAGCCGGTCGCCCTCCACCCGGTAGGAGGAGACGTTTGCAAGGAGGCCGAGATACCTCCCCTCCTGCTCCATGACGCCGGGCTCGCCGCAGTACATCAGGGTGCTGTAGAGCGAGGAGACCGAGAGGTTCGCGCCGTCAAGGCGGTATGAGCCGCCGTAGTGGTTGCACCCGGCGTTCCCGGTGACGTTGCCGTCGGGCGCGAACTTCGCGGTGATCGTCGTGCCGTTGACGAGCGAGGAGACCGCATCTCCCCCGGTGCTATAGCCGTCGAGCACCCAGTCCGTCCCGGTGAGCGGGAGATCGGGCTTCTGGGCGGCCCGCTCGAAGGCCAGCAGGTCGGTTCCCTCCCGTCCCGCGAGGACCAGCAGGCCGCCTTCCACCCGGTAGGAGGTGACGTTCGCGAGGAGCGCGAGGTAGCGGTCCTCCTGCTCCATGATGCCGGGCGGGTTCGTGCAGTACATCTCGGTCCTTACGGCGGGCCCGATGGTGAGGTTTGCGCCGCTTCGGGTGTAGTCCGCGCCGTAGTGGTTGCACCCGGCCGACCCGCCAAGCCTGCCGTCCGTGCCGAAGGCCGCCGTGACCGTCGTGCCGGTGAGGACCGGGGCCATGGCGCCGTCTTCACCGGCGAGGCTTGCAAGCGTCCAGGACGTCCCGGCAAGGGTTCTCGGCGCTTCCTTCACGAACGCGAGCACTGCAGCGCCGGCAGCGTCGGTGAGGAGGAGCCGGCCGTTCTCGATCCGCCAACCCGCTGCCGAGCCGAGGATCTCCATGAACCGTGCTTCCTGCTCCATAATGCCTTTGGGTTCTTCGCAGAACTTCAGGGTCTGGGCGAGCGAGGAGACCGAGAGAGCCGTGCCGTTCTGGCGGTAGTCGCCGCCGTACTGGTTGCACCCGGCGGAGCCCGTGACCCTGCTATCATCGCCGAACCGGGCGGATACCTCCGTTCCCGGCAGGACCGGGACGAGCGTGCCGTTCCCGTCAAGGTAGGATTCGAGCGACCAGGAGACCCCGGTGAGCCCGGCAGCTGCGCCGGGGGTCGACGTGCCCGCCGTGCATCCCGCGGTGACGATTGCCGCCACAACAATGACAAGCAGCGACGCCGTCACGAGGATGTAACTTCTGTTCCTTCTTCTATTCGGTGCCATACACTACCATATGGGCGGGATCGAGAGATAAATGAATGGTAGATTACGAAAAAAATCGAACCTATACGTGTCAGATTCCGCAAACAGATGATTTAAATGGGTTATCCTGGCTCCCCCCTCCCTGTTTGCCGGTGCTGACCGGGGATGCACGGGTGGCTGCATGCACGGCATTTATCCGGGATGAAAGGCTACCCGGGGTTAGGGGCTCCGACCGCGGACCTGGTGGATGCCCTCCCCGGCACGGGAGAGATGAGATGACTGAATTGATCCTGCTGCGGCACGGCGAGAGCCTCTGGAACAGGGAGAACCGGTTCACGGGCTGGACTGACGTGGACCTCTCGCCCCACGGCATAGAAGAGGCCCACCGGGCGGCGGCGCTCCTCGACAGCGGCGGGTATACGTTCCGCGTCGCCTACACCTCGGTCCTGAAGCGGGCCATCCGGACGCTCTGGATCGTCATGGACGACCTCGACCTCATGTACGTCCCGGTGCACCGGTCGTGGCGGTTGAACGAGAAGAGTTACGGCGCCCTGCAGGGCCTGGATAAGCAGGAGACCGCCGGGAGGTACGGCACGGAGCAGGTTCACCTCTGGCGCAGGGCATACGACGTCCGGCCGCCGCCGCTCTCGTGGGACGACCCCCGGCACCCGCGGTTCGATCCCCGCTACGCCGACCTGGACCCGGAGAGCCTCCCTGCAACCGAGTCCCTGCACGACACGCTCAAGCGCGTGCTCCCCTGCTGGGAGAGCCGTATCGCGGCGGACCTCCGGAGGGGCAAACCCGTCCTCATCGCCGCCCACGGGAACAGCCTCCGCGCCCTGGTCAAACATCTGGATGGGATTCCGGACGACGAGATCGCGGGCCTCAACATCCCCACCGGCTACCCCCTTGTCTACGAGCTGGATGATGACCTGGAGGCCGTCAGCCACCACTACCTGGGCGACCCGGAGGAGGTTGCGGCGGCCACCCGGGGCGTGGCCCGGCAGGCCGGGTCGGGGTAGGTGAGGGGTTCTGGTTCTTACGGCGCGCGTATACGCATACCCGCAATAGAGGAGAGGGTTTCCCCTCCCAGCAGGGAGATACTTGTACCCCGTAGGTGGGTACGCCCGTAAGTCCCTCCCTGAACCCCCACCCCGCCCGGCCTCCGGCCTCCTCCCCGCCCCACGGGGCGGGGGCAGTGCGTGGCGATACCCGGGGAAAAGCCGTTCCCGGGAGCGGCTCTGACGTCGGGTTTCCGGGAGGGATAACCAGGACCCGACTCTTCCCCGGGTTCACCTCGTGCAGTGGACCGTGGCGGCTATCGCCACGGGGGGTGGGGACCGGGGAGAAGGTGCCCTCCAAATCCCCCACCGTGCCCGGATGTGCCCCCGATGCGACCTTCCGATGAATGCGAAACCCGATCGGTACTCCCTTCAGTTGAGAGTGCCGGGTATTGAGAATCGATGCAGCAGAGCAGCCCATAGTGCAGGCCGGGATATTGTCTCACGCAGCAGGCCCGCGAGGGTGCGAAGGGCGCGACACGAGATTCGTAAATTTAGATGACGGCGAACAGTACAGCCGGAAACCCGGCAAAAAGAAGGCGGCGGCCTTCAGTGCCGGAAGTGCCGCACACCGGTGAAGATCATCGCGATATTGAGCCGATTTGCCGCATCAATGACCTCCTGATCCCTGATCGAGCCGCCCGGCTGGACAAGCGCCGTCGCGCCTGCTGCCGCCGCGACCTCCATCGTGTCGGGGAAGGGGAGGAAGGCATCCGAGGCGACCGCCGAGCCGGCAAGGGGTTTCCGGGCCTTCCTGACCGCGATCTCCGCGGACTCGACCCGGTTCATCTGCCCGGCCCCGATCCCGATGACCGCTTTCTCGTCAGCGAATATGATGGCGTTGCTCTTCGTGTGCCGGCAGACCTTCCAGGCAAGGTGCATCGCCCGCATCTCGTGGGCGTCGGGCTCCCGCTCGGTCACAACCCGCCAGTCCTCGCGGAAGGGCTCCGTCCGCTGGACCAGGACCCCGCCGTCGATGCTCCGGATCTCGTCCTGCACGACCGGCTCCGGCAGCCGGAGCACCCGCATGTTCTCCTTTGCCTTCATGATCTCAAGCGCCTCAGGGGTGCAGGAAGGGGCGATCACCACCTCGACAAACGTCCTGGTGAGCTCGCGGGCGACGTCCGCCGTCACCTCGCGGTTCATCGCGACGATCGAGCCGTAGGCCGAGACCGGGTCGACCTCGCGGGCGGCGATGTAGGTATCAAGGAGTTTGTCCCCCGTCGCCACACCGCAGGGGTTGTTGTGCTTGACGATGACCACGGCGCAGTCGTCGAACTCCCTGAGCAGGCCGACCGCGGCATCGACGTCGAGGTAGTTGTTGTAGGACATCTGTTTGCCCTGGAGAGGCTGTTCGCCGGCGATACCGGCATCCCCGTAGACCGCCGCCGCCTGGTGGGGGTTCTCGCCGTATCGGAGCGCCCTCCCGTTCCGGAACTGGACGGTGAGGACTTCCGGGAACGGCCGGTCGATACCCGTCAGGTAGTTCGCGATCGCACCGTCGTAGGCCGCCGTCCGGGAAAACGCCTTCGCGGCAAGGCTCAACCGCTCGTCGGCCGTAAAGCCGCCCCGCCGGACCGCGTCCGCCGTCATGCAATAATCGGCAGGGTCCACCACGACCGCGACGAACTTGTGATTCTTCGCCGCCGCCCGCACCATCGCCGGGCCGCCGACATCGATGTACTCGATGATCTCCTCAAGCGTCAGCCCGGCGGCGCTCATCGCCTCGAAGGGGTAGAGGTTCACCACCACGAGGTCGATCGGTTCGATGCCATGCTCCTGCATCACGGCGTCGTCGATACCGCGGCGGCCGAGGATGCCGCCGTGCACCTTCGGGTGGAGGGTCTTGACCCGCCCGTGCATCATCTCGGGAAACCCGGTGTAGGTCGCAACGTCGGTATACGGGATCCCCGCCTGCTGCAGCAGCGCCCCCGTGCCGCCGGAGCTCAGGATCCGGTAGTCGTGCTTGATTAGCACCTTTGCAAGATCGGCGATGCCTGTCTTATCCCAGACAGACAGCAGTGCCCACTTCATGGATACACGTGAGCGGCATGGAGAGATATATCTGGCGCTGCCCGCAAAACCAGCCGCTTTTCACCTCGCCGGGCCCCGGGAAGCGGGTGCCCGTTCACCCCCGGGTTCACCGGCGCGGCAGGAGAGGGACTGCCTTTCTCCCCGGCCGATCGGCATAACGGAGGAAGAATATTGACGGATGAGTGCCCGATCGTCAATTTGGCCCGTTATAGGGGCTGAATGGCTGCAGCAATCGTTAATAATATATAGAACCCCATTACAATAAATACTCAAACCAATACATTACATCATTTTCAAGCAGGTTAGGCGTATGAAGGAGGATACATCCGAACCAAACGAGAAGCAGCAGAATCTCGGCCCAGCGGCGGATGCAGCATCTCCGGCGCTTGAAGAACTGCAGAAAGCGTATGACGACTTAAACAGCCGTCATCTCCGCCTTGCAGCAGATTTCGACAACTACCGCAAAAGGATGGCCCGGGAGATTGAGGCTCGCACAACCTACGCCATCGAGGATTTCGCGGTGGAGTTGCTCGACGTCGTGGACAACTTCGAGCGGGCGGGGAAAGCCGACGGCGCAGGCCTCCGCGAAGGGATGGAGCAGATCAAAAAACTCTTCATGACCATCCTTGAGCGGCACGGCATCCGGCCCATCGAGTGCCGGGACCTTCCGTTCGACCCCGAACGGCACGAGGCAATCGCCTACGTCCCTTCGGCGGCGGAGGAGGGGACCGTGATCGATGAGGTCATCCGTGGATACTGTATGCAGGACAAGGTCATCAGATGCGCAAAAGTCGTAATATCTAAAGGAATGGAGGAATAAGCAGATGGTTTCAGAAAAAGTTCTTGGTATCGATCTCGGAACGACCAACTCGTGTATGGCGATCATGGAAGGCGGGCGGGCGACGGTCATCGCAAACGCCGAAGGCGGCAGGACCACCCCGTCCGTCGTAGCGTTCACCAAGGAGGGCGAGCGGCTGGTCGGCACCGTCGCAAAACGGCAGGCGATCACGAACCCGAACCGCACCATCCAGTCCATCAAGAGGAAGATGGGCACGAGCGAGAAGATCGCCATCGGGGAGAAGAGCTACACGCCGCAGGAGATCTCTGCGATGGTCCTCCAGAAACTGAAACTGGACGCAGAGGAATACCTGGGTGAGAAGATCAAAAAGGCCGTCATCACGGTGCCTGCCTACTTCAACGACGCTCAACGGCAGGCGACGAAGGACGCGGGGACCATTGCCGGCCTCGAGGTGCTCCGGATCATCAACGAACCGACCGCGAGCGCGCTCGCCTACGGTATCGACAAGGAAGGCGAGGCCACGGTGCTCGTCTACGACCTCGGCGGCGGCACGTTCGACGTCTCCATTCTCCAGCTCGGCGACGGCGTCTTCGAGGTCAAGGCGACCGCCGGCAACAACCGCCTCGGCGGCGACGACTTCGACAAACTGGTCGTCGACTACCTGGTCGACGAGTTCCGCAAAAAAGAGGGCGCCGACCTCCGGAAAGACCCGGTCGCGATGCAGCGCCTCCGGGACGCGGCCGAGAACGCGAAGATCGAACTCTCTACCGTCCAGAAGACCAACATCAACCTCCCCTACATCACCACGACCGAGAGCGGTCCCAAGTTCCTGGACCTCGATCTCTCCCGCGCGAAGTTCGAGAGCCTCATCGCCGACCTCGTCGACTCGACCCTCGGGCCGGTGAGGCAGGCGCTCGCCGACGCCAAACTGAGCGCCGACGATATCGACCACGTCCTCCTCGTCGGCGGGTCGACCCGGGTGCCGCTCGTCCAGGAAACCATAAAGAAGGTCCTGAAGAAGGAGCCCGACAAAGGCATCAACCCCGACGAGTGTGTCGCTCTCGGCGCCGCCATCCAGGCCGGCGTGCTCACGGGCGAAACCAAAGACGTCCTGCTCCTTGACGTGACCCCGCTCTCGCTCGGCATCGAGACGCTCGGCGGTATTGCGACGAAGCTGATCGAGCGCAACACCACCATCCCGACGCGCAAGAGCCAGATCTTCTCGACCGCCGCCGACGGCCAGACATCGGTCGAGATCCACGTGATGCAGGGCGAACGGGCGCTCGCGAAGGACAACTTCACCCTGGGTCGGTTCCAGCTCACGGGTATCCCGCCCGCACCGCGGGGGATCCCGCAGATCGAGGTCACGTTCGATATCGACGCAAACGGTATCGTCCACGTCTCGGCAAAGGACCTCGGCACCGGGAACGAGCAGTCGATCACCATCAAGCCGCAGGACTCCCGCCCCTCGGAGGCCGAGATCCAGCGGATGATGAACGACGCAAAGAAGTTCGAGGCGGAGGACCAGAAGAAACGCGAGGAGATCGACCTCCGGAACACCGCCGATACCGCCGTCTTCACCGCCGAACGGGCGTTAAAGGACGCAAAGGAGACGATCGACGCCGCGGAGCGCGAGAAGATCGAGGGCGCGATCGCCGACCTCAAGAAGGCGCTCGAGGGCGACGACCTTGAGGCCATCAGGCAGAAGATGGACGCCCTGACCGAAGCAGTATATGCGGTCACAACGAAGATGTACCAGCAGGCACAGCAACAGGCCGCCCAGAAGCAGAAGGCGGAGGGAGACGCAACGAAGGATGATACTGTCGTTGATGCCGATTACGAAGTCAAAGAGTGAGGCCGATGGGTCCGGACAGCTACTATGATACCCTCGGCGTCTCGCGCGACGCCGACGATAAGGAGATCAGGAAAGCCTACCGGGACCTGGCACGAAAATACCACCCCGATGTCTGCAAGGAACCGGGGGCAGAGGAGAGGTTCAAGAGCATCAACGAGGCCTACAGTGTCCTCTCCGACCCGGAGAAACGCGCCCAGTACGACCGGATGGGGCACGCCGCCTACAGTAATGCGTCCCGGGGCTCGTACTCCGGCGGGGGAGGGTTCTCCGGCGGGTTCAGCGCGGATTTCTCCGGGTTCGGGGATATCTTCGACACCTTCTTCGGCGGTGGGGGCCGGCAGAGCGCCGGTCCGCGTCCCGGGGCCGACCTCCTCATGCAGATGCGCATAACGCTCGAGGAGGCGGCGTTCGGGACCGAGAAGGAGGTCGGCCTCGACCATATCGAGCCCTGCCCTGCGTGCGACGGTTCGGGGAGCGAGACGAAGAAGTTCACCACCTGCCCGACCTGCGGCGGCAGCGGCCAGATGCGGCAGATGAGCCAGTCGATCTTCGGGAGCTTCGTCCGGATGAGCACCTGCACCGCCTGCGGCGGGCGGGGGAAGATGCCCGAATCCCGGTGCAAGGCCTGCGGCGGCAGCGGGCACCGGCGTGCCCGGCAGACCGTGAAGGTCCGGATACCGCCGGGCGTGGATACGGGTATGCGCCTCCGGATGGAGGGCTACGGCGACGCCGGGGAGTACGGTGCGCCGGCGGGGGACCTCTACATCGAGATCACCGTCGCACCGCACCGGACGTTCACCCGGCGGGGCGACGACCTCGAGACGACCGTCGATATCACCCCGGCCCAGGCGACCCTGGGCTCCGAGGTCGAGGTGCAGACGATCGACGGGCGCACGGTCGTCCTCGATATCCCGGCCGGCGTGCAGCACAACACCGGGCTGAAGATACCGGGCGAAGGCGTGCGGTGGCAGGCGAAGCCCGGCGACATGCTGGTGCGGGTGCGCATCGTCGTGCCCGAGCGCCTGACGGAGGAGGAGCGCGAACTCTATGGACGCCTGCTCGAGCTCGAGGGGAAGAAACCCTCGGCGAAGGGCGCGAAGAAGGGCAAGGGCTTCTTTCAGGACGTCGTCGACAAGATGAAAGAGTCGGTGAAGTGAGGGGGGTTCCCTCACTTCGGCGATCTGGCTTCTGAACTCTTTTGCTGCCGGCCCTTGTTCGGGCATCCTCAGAGTGGATCGAGCGCCCGGAATTTCATCCGGGTTTTATCGGAAGAGAGACTGAGATTGATGCAGTCTGCCCGCGTAAGGAATCGGCTCATCCGGACCCGGATTGAATTGCGAAACTTTTGGTGGCCGGAGGTCTGAGCATCAGCGAAACCGGTAGCGATACCGGGGCAGTTCCGGAACACAACAGTCACGTTTGAGCACTCCAACAACCGAATGGAGGTGAACCGAACTCGGGACGGGGAGCTGGATATTCCCGGTTCGGGGTCAATGCTGCGGCCGCCTTTTCTTGAATGCTGGATGGTAGAGGCTAAGACCATTCTATAGCGGGTATGTACATGGAGCTATGCCAAAACGGAGCAGAAACAAGATATCGCCGCCGAAACTCTCATGAGGTGGGAGCGAGAAATGGCGGAGAGATTAGGTGCCTTTATTTCTCAAAATGGTGTTTTATGAGGTAACGTCTCAGATCTTCTGTAATTTGCCTGAGCCCCGTCTCCTTGCCTGATCATTCCTTCTCCATGGTCAAATACCTTCTGCCGGTGACCCACTCCTCGTTGATGTCCATCAGGATGGATCCGACCAACCGGAGGAGGGATTCCTCGTTCGGGAACGCTCCTACGACCTTGGTCCTTCGTTTGAGTTCCTTATTGACCCGTTCCATCATGTTCGTTGTTCGGATCCGCTTTCCGTGCTGTTTTGGGAATGCCGTGTAACTCATGAGCCCGGGGAGGAATCGTTCGATGGTGTTTGCGGCTTTTCGGTATCCCCGGGCATTCAGGTCATCAGCGAGATCCTGGAGTCTCTGCTCATTCCCATAGGCCTCCTTCAGCCCCTCTACAACCTCCTTCTGGTGTTTCCGGGGAATATTCCTCAAGACGGCTCGGGTACAATGAACCTGACACATCTGCCAGGATGCACCGAGGAAGGCGGCTTCAGCCGCCTTCTGGATGCCGGTATGCCCATCCGAGATGACCAGTTGAACCCCGGCAAGTCCTCGTTCTTTGAGGTCCTCGAAGAGTCCCGACCAGAATTCTTCATTCTCACAGTCGGTGACTTCGCGCCCAAGATCTCCCGGTAACCATCCTCGCGCACTCCGGCGACCACCAGGACCGCCTTGGTGACGTACCGTGCTCCGTCCCGGATTTTGTAGTAGGAAGCATCCACGAAGAGATACGGGATAGCCTGTTCGATCGGCCGCAGGAGGAATGCCTGCACCTGATCGTCGAGATCCTTGGCCATCCGGGAAACCGAAGCCGGAGAGAGCTGATCGATCCCCAGATGACTGACGATCTCCTGGACTCTCCTCGTTGAGACGCCCTGGAGGTAGGATTCGACGATTGCATTCACCAGAGCCTTCTCCACCCGGGCATACCGTCCAAAGACCTGTGTCTCGAACGGGAACTCCCGAAACTGCGGTTTCCGGAGGATCGTCTCCCGTATCGGGTCTTGAGGGATCGGTCCTTGTAACCGTTTCGATGCGCTTTCCGCGCATCGGTGCGTTCGCATTGGGCTATGAAGCTCTGTTACCTTAAAGGACTCCGAATATAATAGAAAAGTTAATGATCCTTTGAAATAATATGAAAAATTATTGCCCCAATTACAATGGCTATAACAAAGGAGATAGAAGATGGGTCTTTTTGATAAAGTAAAAGCAGTTGGCAAAGAGATTGGGATAGGACTTAACGCGCAGGAACAATACCAGCGAGCCTATGAGAAAGGTGTCCTGCTTCAACCGCCGGATTACTCCGCTGCTACCAAACACTTTGCGAAGGCTTCCGAGATGTTCCTCCAGGAAGGAGATGAGGACATGGCCAGACTCGCAAAAGCTAATGCCGCATTGTATGAACTCATTGACAAACGTAATCTCAATACTCTTCGTGAAGTAATCCGGGCCCTGGAGCCTATAACTGAAGTTCCATGCATAGGTAGCCAGGATGAAATGATGCAGACATCCCTTCTCATCGCGGAACTTAGATCCTTACAGTGCGAAGAACGGGCAAAACAGTGTGGCAATTACGCCGATATGACTCAAGAATATATGGAGGCGGCTGAAGGTTTCATGAAACTTGGTTACGCTCCGCTTCATATATCGGAGAGGCTCAAGCTGGATGGTCCCGTAGAAAAAGCAATCCTGCGTGCTTTTTACTGCGAAGGGCTGTCAGATTATTATTCTGCTCTTTCAGTTGTTCTGTCTTCACCCGTACAGGCACATGATCAGATGCAGAAGGCGGCATCCTGCTTTCGTCAGGCTATGGTCACTGATTGGTCAAAAACTGTTGACGACTATATCGCAAAGGTATCCTCGAAATCTCACTGCTGGATGTGCGGCCGGGAAATGCAAGGAGAAGATGTATTCTTCAAGTATTACCCCGCAGAAACCGAGGAGTATCACAGCCAGCTCTTAGAGTCCTCAAACGAGGACTTACGCATGATTGACAATACAGGCCATGTGACCGTCTGCACTGTTTGCGGCTCTGCGATCGAGAATCAAGCGGACCGATATGCTACGATGCGTGCTGATGAAGTTCGCGCTTGGGCTGATCAGTTGTTTCAGCAAACGAACGAGGTGCTCATGAACCATAGCGAAAGATTGCGGTCGCTTGAGCGTGTAGCACACAGACACTAACGAGTGAGCAGCAGAGTCCGTTGTACGATAGTATGACTGTCTAGTATAGGCTGAACATTGGTGGAGAGCACTCAAAAAATCATGTAATGGAGGGATTAGAGGTCATTCAACACTATTGCTGTCTATAAAGAGAGATTTGATTGGCTCTGAAGCAGATCCATTACATAACGTATATACCATCTGTGAAAAATTAACGCAATTAATGCTTTACCGGAATATAGCGTGAGGTGAAACCATGGACAATATCGAAATGGAAAAGATTCTGGATGCACTTGATCGTCGAGTGGCGCTCGGTGAGATTGATATCGGTACCTATAAAAAACTGAAGGCGAAGTTCAGCACACAGGTTGGACATAGTGAGGAACCTATCTCGGCGGCTGTATCTGCTCTGCCCAAGGAGGCTGTTTCCTTACAATGTCCGGGTTGTATGGCGCCTTTACCGTTACCGAGTGATCCTTCTCAGGTTAGTGTCGTCTGCGATTACTGCGGCGGGACATTTGCCCTGCAGACAGCATCAGAGGAGATGGATCGCCTTAAAAGCGATATCAGGAAATGGATCTCCCAGGTGGCCGGCAATGCAGGAATCGGCACCACGGTTGACGAGGCATCTCGCAAGTTCATCTTCAACGACAAACTATTACCTCCATTGAAGAATGCAGCCGATCGTGCAACCGATATATTCAGCCTGACTCGCTATCAGTCCCTCTTTACATTTTCCCTGCTTACCGGGCTTCCTTCCTCTCCCTTTCATCAGACACTGCGATCAGCGCCTAACCTGAATTATTTAGTTGATAAAATAAAAGAGACCGTGGTCCGCGTTCAATCACCTGAGATCAGGCTTTTTGCAATAGGCGAGAAGGAGCAGTATGAGTTGCACGCTCTGGAAGTACGATGTCTTGAGGCAGGTTACCTGTCTAATGTCCGCCACCATCTTGCCAGCCCGACACCTGATGGCTTTCATAAAGCAAAAACGAACCTCCATGCCCTTAATGAACTGTACAATACGACCAATCAATTGGTATCGGCTATTGATCCGTCGTTAGCTGCATTTTCAGATGCTCTGGCAACCAGGATGAAGCTACTCGAAGAGGCTGTAAACATTCTAGAGGATCTGTTTTGCAGTGCAGACGGCGTGATGACGGATTATGTGGCAGAAAATCTGGAGTCAATAGCTGAAAAACTTGAGCAGACTGCATCCGCAATTGAAGCAACTGGAATGAAACCAAGAGAGACTGTACCCGCTGCTGAGGGAACACGCAACGACGCGGACACAATCCGCATTCTTGCCACCTGTGTGAGATTCTACGGCCAATGCGGCGCTGAAGCGGGGATGCCCTTCACTACCTTTTTGGCTAACCTCGAAGAGATGGTTGATAAAGCACAGACCCCCTCCTCGGATTTGAGGTGGTTGTCAGCTTTCCTATCTAATCTGACGCTGCACATGGAATCGACAGCCGGTGAAGCTTCTCTACCTGTAGTGTCTGACTTTGGCTGGGCTGAAGGAAGAATGGTGGCCCTGGTGAAATCCTCGTTCTTAGGTGGAAAAGAGTCGGTGGATGAAGAAAGGAAGATATTACTACCATTCTGGCTTGCCGAACTGGATTTCTCACAGCAGAAAGGTGTGATATTCAAGAAAGGATCAATGGCGTCCGGACTTATCTTAACAGAAGCTATGCGCCATAACAAGCAATGCTTCGTTATCAACTCAAGCGATCCTCTGAATGAGCAATGTTATGGTGCAATTCGGTCCCGTACAACCATCGGATACTCAACACCCGCGGTAGTTCCCGTGGTGGGTTCGGATGATGCATTAAAATATATGAAGCAATTCGTATCGTCAACACAGGGTTATGCCGGAGGAAACGTTAGACAACTGCAATTAATCTATCTGCCAGTGATTGGTGCGAGGTACTATACAAAAAAGTCAGAAAGAAGGGAAATTCTGGCCCCATCCAGCAGCATTGCTCTCTCACATTTTGACGTCAGGTCGCTCAGAATTGGCACGAAAGAGGTCTTATTCGCACGGTAATGGAGAGGATATACTATGGCGCTTATTGATCGCATTAAATATGACGGGTCTCCAGAACGTCTGGTCTGGAAGTATGATAAAGAGAACATCACACTGGGAGCACAACTCATTGTAAATGAAAGCCAGGAGGCAATATTTTTCAAGGGTGGACAGGCTCTGGATGTTTTCGGACCCGGCACCCACACGCTATCGACCAAAAACTTACCGTTATTGGGGAGACTTGTTAATTTACCGTTTGGTGGAGAGACTCCATTCACCGCGGAGATATATTACGTCAATCAGGTTTCCCGTCTTGATTATAAATGGGGCACTCGAACACCCATACCGGTTGAGGACCCAAAATACGGGGTGCTTGTTCCTGTAGGTTGTTTTGGGCAGTTCGGACTTCGAGTTGCCGATTCGCGGTTATTTATCACCCAGATTGTGGGAACTATGCCCGAATGGAAAGGAGATATGGTACTCGAATATTTCCGCGGGGTGATTCTCACCAGGGTGAAAGACATTGTAGCAAAATACGTTGTGGATAGGAACCTCTCGATTGCTACTATCACAGCCCGGATTGATGAAATATCACAATTAGTTGAAGAGCGTCTCAGGGACGAATTCGCCAAATACGGTCTTGAGTTACTCAAATTCTTCATCACATCAATCACCATCCCAACTGACGAGTTGAAAAAGATCCAGGAGATTGATCTCAAAGCCCGGGAGATTGAACGGCTTGGCGACCAGCGATACCAGATGATGCGGGGCTTCGATGTTATGACGGAAGCTGCAAAAAATCCCGGCGCTCCCGGGACGTTAATGGGTGCTGGCATCGGGCTTGGAGTCGGCGCCAGGATGGCTGGACCGTTCGCTTATATGACGGATCAGGCAACACAATCGGTTACACAGACGCCACCGGGTAATTCATCTGCATTGATATGCCCAAAATGTCAGGCAAACCTTCCTGCAGGTAGTCAGTTCTGCATCAAATGTGGTGCAAATCTTACGACAACGTCTGTGTGTCCATCATGTCGACAGGCTCTGACGACTCGTTCTAATTTTTGTCCTCATTGTGGCAAAAAAATTGTATCGACTGCCAGCTGTCCTTCATGTGGTGCCCAGGTTCCTGAAGGGGCGAAGTTCTGTCCCGAGTGTGGTAAAACCCTTTGAAGTATCGATTAGAACGAATGTGTGGTGGTAAACTAAAATGACTCATAATAACCGTAATCTTCTGATTCAAGTCGCCGCTTTACTTGTTGCCCTGTCTTTTACTATTGGCATCTTCCTGTCATTCGCACCGGATACACCCCGCTACTCATACTGGATAGCGATGATCGACGTGTCTTTGATGGTAATTATAACAGGGATATATGGAATTTATAATTTCCAGCTTTTTACAAAAGATGCAACAACTAAACTGCCTGCGGCAATGCACATCAGCATTGGAAGTACGATCGGCATCTTCCTGATTGCAAGTGCGTTAATAGCCACTGTATTCCTTTTGGTTTTCAATAATAGTTCTTTTGACCAGGCATATCTATTGATAATTCTTGGTAAATGGTTACTACTGATCTTAATATTGGTGGCTATGTGGTCTATCGGACAGGAAGGTGAGGGAGTTATCCATGGTCGTCCGCGAGACGAGCAAATGGCCCTGTATAACACGGTGCAGCAGACGTTGATCGAGTTTCGTCAGTTGCCGTCCAGTGATGAAAGCAATACGTTGCAGAGGGAGATTGATGATGATCTTTCTACGATCCGAAATCAAATTCGTAGTCGTGTTTCTGCAAATAAGATGCAAGACGATGAGTATGAACTCATACGTGATCTCTTAAATGATGTGAGAAGCACAATACGTGAAGTCAATGGTTCCGCAGAAGGCGAGCGTTTGGCAAGCTTCATGCGCATTCAAGATGCTGTTCAAAAAATCCTGGTAACCGGTCAACTCCACCGCTAAGCCCGCAATGGAGATACAATGAACTCTCTCCCCCATCATTTTCAGTACCCTGTTCCTCCCGGCAGATCATTGAATCCCACAAAATCCCCGTAATTTTAGCCGAAACCTTTCAGCATATCCCTTATTCTCTGGCGAGATCGCATATACTTCATTCATCTTCTTCCCGGCGGCCAGGATCTTGAGTTGCACCCAATCGGAGCGGTACCAGTCAGCAGTATCCAGCGGGTCCTCGGTATCAAGGATAGATCCGTCATCCCCCCGCTTTATCGCCCCGCGGGGCCAATACCATAAGGATGAAACTGCTCTTCGAACTCTCCGGCGAGCACCCCGATCTCCCGGTTGCTGAACTGGAGTGCGTGGGCACCGTCCTCGACCGGCGGACCCAGGTCGCCATCGCGGAGTGCCCGGACCCGGGGGCCGTCGGGAGGCTTGCCCTGACGCACGTGGTGATGGAGTACCTCGGCGAGTGCGAGCCCTCGAAGGAGGGGCTCACAGGCCTCCTCCGCGACCTTGCCATCCGGACCGAGAAGCCGTTCGCCGGCCGGGTGAAGCTGATCCAGGGAGCCCGGATGGACTTGGCCCGCCTTGAGGTCGAGAAACTGATCGGGGGTCTGGTCGCCGGCCCGGTCTCGCTCCGCGACCCTGTCGAAGAGTACCGCGCCGTCGTCTCGGATGACCGCTGCTACTTCGGCCGCGTGATTGCGCGGATCGACCGGGGCGGGTTTGAGTTCCGGAACCCCATGCGCCGGCCGTTCTTCCACCCCGGCGTGATGATGCCCCGGATGGGCCGCGCGCTCGTGAACATCTCCCTGGTCCGGCCGGGGGAACTGATCTTCGACCCCTTCTGCGGCACCGGCGGAATCCTTCTTGAGGCCCGCGAGATCGGCGTCCGGGTGCTCGGCAGCGACTTCGACCCCGCCATGGTCGCGGGCTACCGGCAGAACCTCCCCGGCTCTGACGTGATGATCGCCGACGCCACGGCGGTCCCGATCTGCGACGGCGCCCTGGATTCGGTCGTGACCGACCTCCCCTACGGCCAGTCGGTCAGGATCCACGGGGAGAGCATGGACCGGCTCTATGACGGCTCGCTCGCCGAGATCCGGCGGATCCTCAAGCCTGGAAGGCGCGCGGTCGTCGTCACGCACCGCGACATCGCGCCGATCGCCGCCCGGCACTTCACCATCCTGCAGGAGCACGAGCAGCGGGTGCACAGGAGCCTGACGCGCAGGATCCTTGTGCTCGGATAACCACACGAAAAAGGGGGCTTCTCATACCGCCTTTTCCTCACCCGGCACGGCCTCCCGCCGGGTGCCGGCCCCGGTTTTATGAGATCCCCGGGCGAATTTTATAGGTGGAAATAAATTTTAAACGATACGGCCTTTATCTCGTCCGGTGGCAGCTCTCGACGCCGCTCCTTGCCGGTGTCCTCTACCTGCTCGCGGGCCTCGGAGCACTGGCCGCCACCATCGTCGCCAACCTCATCGGGGGCCTCATCTTCTTCTGGGTCGACCGGTTCATCTTCACCTCAGAGACGCTCGCCGCCCAGTGGGAGGTCAAAGAGGAGGTGCGCTGCGTGGACTGCGGGAAGATCGCCCGCGGCTACCGCCTTGTCCGTGCGGAGAACTATGATAAGTCCAACGATCCGGCGCCCGAGTTCCGGTGCGAGGAGTGCTCGAAGCGGAAGTCCGAGGAACTCAAGAAGCGGGGCGTCAGGCACTGAAGGGAGCCCCCTTCCCCTCCCCTCTTCCGGGACCCCTTTCCTCCACCGCAGTTAGACTGCCCCGCTCTTCTCAAGTTCTGCCTCTCCTCAGAGTCCCGTCGCGATAACCCCCACCGCCGCGAGCGTCACGCACGCCCCGATCTGGATTGCCATGTTGTCGTCGAGCGGGAAGTATGCCTCGATGACCCCGGCGACCCCCGCCACCACCACCGCCGCCCACCACGGGAGAAGGAGGGTGAGCGCGAACGCGGCCGCCGCCGCCCCGGCAGCCGTTCCCTCGAGCGACTTCTTGCCCCGGAGGACGTGCCGGCCGAACCGGACCCCGATGAGCGTTGAGACGCTGCCGAGCACCCCGACCGTGACGAGCCCGACCGCAGCGTACTCCCTCCCGAAGACCGCGAGACAGAAGAGGGCGCCGGCGGAGTAGGCGATGGCGCCCTTGAGCGGGATCTTCCCCTGCCGTTCGGTCTCGTCGAATACCTGCGAGAAGACCGGGACGTCGTAGCCGCGGGTGAAGGCGTCGCAGAGGAGGAAGACGGCGACGAGCACGGTGCTCAAAAAGACAAACGCCCATCGGTCATTGAGAAGGAGGATGATCCCGGCGCCGATGACCCCCATGAGGAGGTGGACCGTCTGGCGGAATGTCTCGCCCATTGCATCCGGATGGGCGCCCCGGATGATAAAGTACGGGTGCTCACCGCCGCGGTCCCGTCGCTCTCCCGGCAGCAGTCACCTTAAAGTAGTCTCCTTCTATCCTACACCCCTTGAGGAGAAGATCATGGCAGAGGTACGAAAATACGTAAACCCGCCTGCGGCCGAAGTGATATGCGAGTTCCGGTTCCCCCAGGAGACCACCTGGGACATGACCTACCCCGGCTTGCTCTACAGCAGCCTGAAAGAGACCTACCCGAAACGCGACCAGCGCTACGTCCGCGAGGTGGTGATGCTCGTCGGCCCCGAAGGGCTCCGCGAGGAACTGTTCGTCACCGAACGGTCGATATTCCTTGCCGAAGACGAGGGCTGTGCCGTCCAGGTCGGCCCCCGCCTTCTCACGGTGAGCTGCCAGAAGCCCTACGTCCACTGGGAAGCCTTCTCGGAGCGGATCATGAGTGTCTTTAACCGGGTCCGCGACGTCATCGGGATCGATGCCATCGGGACCATGAACCTCCGCTACGTCAACCTCATCGAGATACCGGAGCGGGAGGTGACGCTCTCGGACTACTTCGCCTTCTACCCGACCCTCCCGCCGGAACTCCCGCGGGTTCCTGAAGGGTTCATCACCGGGTGCGAGTTCGCGTTCCACGACAACCGGGACAACTGCCGGGTGGAACTGACCGACGCCGTGCCGGAGTCGACGGAGAACAATGCGTTCCTCCTGAACATCGACTACTTCCTTGCCGAAGGCCAGAACGTCCCGCCGGACGGGGTCGCGGACTGGCTCGAGATCGCCCACACCCACGTCCGGGATATCTTCGAGGCCTGCATCAGGGACACGCTCCGCGACCTCTTCACCCTGCGGGAGGAGGTGCCCGCGGCGGCACGGTGAGGGTCTATGGGCGATATCGTGCGCCGGAAGTGGATGACTATGATGGATGTCCACGCCGGCGTTGTCGAGCGGGTCTACGGGGGGCCGGTCGGGCTCATCTGGGAGATGCTCGCGGGCGAGGAGATGGAATGCGAGACCGGAGACCTCGCGGAGAGGGCGGGGATCGGAACGGGGAGCCGGGTGCTCGCCCTCCTCCCCGGGGCCGGGGGAGCGGCCCGGCGGCTTAGCCGGAAGTACGGCGCGACGGTGATCGGGCTCGTTCCGGTGCCGCAGGTCGTCGAGGAGGCGGTCCGGAGGACAGAGGCGGCCGGCCTCGCCGCCAAGGTCGACTTCCAGCAGGGGAACGCCATCGAGATGTCGTTTCACGACGGGATCTTCGACGTCGTCTGGGGCGAGGACGCCTGGTGCTACGTCGTCGACAGAGACCGGATGGTCGGCGAGATCTACCGGGTCTTGAAGCCCGGGGGCGTCCTCGCCTTCACCGACTGGGTCCAGACCGGACCGATGAGCGACGATGAGTGGCACACCCCGGAGACCTTCAGGATCTTCCCGCACCTTGAGACGGTCGAGAGCTACGCTAACATCCTCGAACGGAATGGGTTTGCTGTCACCGGGCGGGGGGAGGTTCCGGGCGACCCGGCCCTGTGGGTCCGGGAGCTCCGCGAATCGTTGCGGCAGGGCCGGGACAGCATTATCGGGTTAATCGGGGAGGAGGCCTGCGACGACGCCCGGCAGGCCCTCGGCCTCTGGGAGAAGGCCGCGGGCCGGGGGCTGGTCGGGCGCGTGTGGCTGCTCGCAAGGAGACCGTAGGGCCGGAGCGGATACAGTGGTTCTGAGGACTTCCGGCAGGGCTGAGCGATGGACACTGCCCGACCTCGATGCGGCGGTCCAGCGGTGCAGGGCGCAGAACGCCCGGGGCATCAGGTGTATCCTCGACGTCCTCGGCGAGTATGCCCGGAGCGAGGAGCAGGCCCGGGAGAACCGGGAGTGCTCTTCGGCCGCGATAGCCGCGATCGGCGAGCACCACCTGGACGCGTCGCTCACGGTGAAGATGACTGCATTTGGTGCGTCGTTCGACCGGGAGGCCGCCCGCGACTCCCTGCTCCGGCTCTGCGAGGAGGCCCGTGCGCACGGCGTCGGGTTCGAGGTGGATATGGAGGGGCGGGGGCTTGTGGAGACGACGGTGGAGGCCGCCGTCGCCTGCGCCCGGCAGGGGTTGCCCGTGACCCTCGCACTCCAGACCTCCCTTGACCGCACCACCGGCGACCTCGACCGCATCGTCCGCCACGGCATCAAGCCCCGCCTGGTGAAGGGAGCCTACCCGGCGGATACGGACGATCTCACCGATATCCGGCGCCGGTTCCGGGCGCTTGCATCGGAACTCCTCGACCGGGGCGTGCCGTTCTCGGCCGCCACCCACGACCCCGACCTGGTCGCGTGGCTGGTAGAGCCCCCGGCCGGGACGGTCGAGTTCGCGTTCCTGATGGGGATTGCGGACGAGACCAAGCGCCGGCTCGCGGAAGAGGGGAGGGCTGTCGCCGAGTACGTGCCCTTCGGGAAGCAGACGGGCATCTACGTGGCGCGGCGCGAGGCGTATCTCGCGAAGATGGCGGCGGAGGGGCGAACACCGGTGCCCTGACCCTGCATCACCATGCCTATCGTCTCCAGGACACGGGATGCGGTCACGCCGGTCGGTAACCCCGTCTCATCACCTCCTCTTCGGCCCCCGGTATGCGGGGAACCTGGTTGACCCTGCCCCTCCCGGGCGGGCCGGAGGGGCGCGGACCCCCGAGACGAGACTATATGAGGATGCGCCCCAAAGGTTCGGCCCGTTCATCGGGAGAGATAGAGGATGATCCATACACGGGGAAACGGCATACTCCTTCACGTCACCTCGCTGCCGTCGGCGTACGGCATCGGGGACTTCGGCCCGGCGGCATACCGGTTCGTCGAGGCGCTTGAGCGGGCCCGGCAGCACTACTGGCAGATCCTGCCGCTCAACCCGACCCGGGCCCGTTACGGCAACTCCCCCTACTCGAGCCCGTCGGCGTTCGCCCTCAACACCCTCCTCATCAGCCCCGAGCTCCTCGCCCGGGACGGGTTCATCGACCCCGAAGACCTGGAGCCGCATCCCGACCTCCCGGAGGACCGGGTCGCCTTTGAGGCGGTCGCCTGGTACCGGGAACGGCTTCTCGGGCTTGCCCACCGGCGGTTCTGTGAGTCGGAGCCGGAGAGCGATTACGAGTCGTTCTGCACCCGGGCGGCGTGGTGGCTCGACGACCACGCCCTCTTTACCGCGCTCACGGACCACTACCACGATCTCCCCTGGAACCGGTGGCCCGAGGAGGTCAGGACCCGGCTGCCGGAGGCCCTCGAGGAGATGCGTGAGCGCCTCACCGACCGGATCGGGAAGGAGATGTTCTTCCAGTATCTCGCGGACCGGCAGTGGTCGGCCCTCCGCCGGCACTGCACCGACCGCGGGGTTCAGGTCATCGGCGACATACCGATCTACGTCGCCTACGAGAGCGCCGATGTCTGGGCAAACCCGGGGATCTTCAAACTGGACGGGAACCTCCGCCCGACCGTTGTCGCCGGGGTGCCCCCGGATATCTTCAGCAGCACCGGGCAGCTCTGGGGAAACCCGGTCTACGACTGGGCCGCGCTTCAGGCGCAGGGCTACGACTGGTGGGTGCGCCGGATCGCCCGCTCCGGCGAACTCTACGACCTCTTCCGGATCGACCACTTCCGGGCGTTCGCGGACTACTACGAGGTCCCGGCGGGTGATGCGACGGCCGAGCGCGGCACCTGGGTCGACGGGCCGGGTGCCGACTTCTTTGAGGCGCTCGCCCGGAGGCTCCCCTGCTTTGCCATCGTCGCCGAGGATCTCGGGGCGAACACCCCGGCGGTCCAGGGGCTTCTCGACCGGTTCGACCTGCCGGGGATGAAGATCCTCCTCTTCGCGTTCGGGGAAGGGATCGCAAAGAGCGCTCACATCCCCCATAATTATATCCCGAACCTCATCTGCTACACCGGGACGCATGACAACAACACATCAAGAGGGTGGTTCGAGGAGGAGGCATCGGAGGAGGACAAAGAGCGGCTCTATGCCTACATCGGGAAGGAGGTGGGGGCGGACACCGTCCACCGCGAGCTCGTCCGCCTCGGGATGACCTCGGTCGCCCGGGTCTGCATCGTCCCGATGCAGGACGTCCTCGGCCTCGGTGCGGCGGCACGGATGAACTACCCCTCGACGGCGGAAGGGAACTGGGTGTGGCGGATGACGCCGGAGGAGTTCGATGAGGCTCCGTTTGAGTGGCTCAGGGGGCTTACGGTGCTGTCGGGGCGGGGGTGAGCGGAGAAGAACGCAGAGGGGGGAAGAAATATAGTCTCACAACCTTCACGACTTTGCATGGGGCCATATCGCTATCCGCACCCGTATCTCACGCGAAAGACGCGAAGGCGCGAAGGCGCGAAGGGGAGTTCCTCTCAGATAACCGATCTTCGCGTTCTTCGCGCCTTCGCGTGAGCTAACGGTTTATACGCGATGATTACAGCAAGGTTGCAGTCTGCAAACGTCTGGAACGTCTTTGAGGGCGTTGCTAGCCCGTTCAGTACCGGCTCAGGGCCTCAAGCTCCTCGCGGATCGTCCGCCGGACCATCTCCTCGATGGCCGTGTAGTCGCGCTTTGCCTTCTCCTGCTTCTTGATCATCTCCTCCATCTTCATGATCCCGGCTGAGAGGTTCTTCCCGTACTGCAGGGCGACCGCCAGCGCCTCTTCGTTGATCCGGACGACTCTGGACATTGAAATATGGTTTTGCGGCCCAGGATTTATTTGTTACAGTTTTGTTACTACAGGGGTCGGGACTGTTACAGATGTGTTACATCATCGGGGATCGCTGTAACATCTGTGTTACATGATTAGACCAGGCCCGGTTGGGACGGGGGATCCGCCGGCTCCCTGGATTCACGATTCTCCCTACAGGTACGCCTCCGTCGCGTAGCGCCGCATCATGCGGTGCGTGTTGAAGTAGTAGGCGATCTTCGCGATCGAGCTCCGCATGATCGTCGCCCACTCGTCCTTCCGGAGGTAGTAGGTGGGGATGATCAGGTACTCGAGTTTGCTGTAGAGGTCCTGGAGCTCCCGCCTCCGCCGCTCTTCCTCGCTCACCAGCGCACCGGGTCCGGGGCCGATCGCCCACCCCGTCGTCCCCTCGATCCAGCCCTCGATCCACCAGCCGTCGAGGACGCTGAAGTTTATCACACCGTTCAGGGCGGCCTTCATCCCGCTCGTGCCGCTCGCTTCAAAGGGCGGCAGCGGCGTGTTCAGCCAGACGTCCACCCCCGCGGTCATCAGGGCCGCAATATCCATCGAGTAGTTCTCGAGATAGACGCCCGTCACCTCCCCCTCAAGGTCGCGCATGGCGTCGTGAACGCGGCGGATCTCCTGCCTGCCGGCCGCATCCGCCGGATGGGCCTTCCCGGAAAAGACGAGCTGGATCGCCCCCCGCCTCCCGGCCTCCCGCAGTTTCTCAAGGTCCGAGAAGAGCAGGGCTGCCCGCTTGTAGGCCGCCGCCCTCCGGGCAAACCCGATCGTGAGGGCGGAAGGGTCCAGGTCGACGCCGTTCTTCTCCCTGACGTAGTCCACCAGGGCCTGCTTCGCCTGCCGGTGAGCGTGCCTGATATCCTCGTGCGGAATCTCGTCGACCCTGACGAGCAGCTCCGGCTCCTGCGCCCAGCCCGCGATGTAGCGGTCGTAGAGATCCCGGAACGGTCCCGACGTCCACGTGTGCGGGTGGACGCCGTTCGTCACCGCCCGGATGTGGAAGGCCGGGAAGAGCCGCCGCGAGAAGTTCATGTGCGCCGTCGTCACGCCGTTGACGTATTTGCTCAGGCGGAACGCGAGAGTCGCGAGTGCAAGTCCGTCATCGCCGACGTACTCCTCGAGCAGGTCCGGCGGGACCACGCCGCCGAGCAGGCGGACTGCCATCTCCCGTGGGAACTTCTCGAACGCCACCGCCACCGGGGTGTGGGTGGTGAAGATGCACTGCGTCTGCACCCTCTCCTCGTCCATCCCCGGCTGCCTCAGGAGTTCGAGGGTGAGGAGGCTCGAGTGGCTCTCGTTGATGTGGTACTTGCCGACCCGGATGCCCTGCGCGGCGAGCATCCGGGCCCCGCCGATCCCGAGCACAATCGCCCGTTTCAGCCGGTACTCCCGGTCGCCGGTATAGAGGCGGTCGGTTATCTCCCGGTCCTCCGGTCTGTTCTCCGCAAGATCCGTGTCGAGAAAGAGGACCGGCACGAGGCCGCCGACAGGGCTCCAGTAGTCGTAGAGCCAGGCCCGGATCGCGACGTTTGCGTCCCCGATCCGCACGGTCACCCGCTGGGGGAGTTCCCGCATGTGTGCCCCGGGGTCCCATTCGCCCGGGAGGTCAATCTGGTCGCCTTGCGGGGTCAGGCGCTGGCGCACGTAGCCTTTCCGGTTGACGAGCGTCACCGCGACCATCGGTATGAGGAGGTCGGCGCTCGAACGGATGACGTCCCCGGCAAGTACCCCGAGGCCGCCGCTGTAGGTCGGTATATCGCTCTCAAGGCCGATCTCCATAGAGAAGTAAGCGATCTTCTCTCCCTCGATGAACGTATCCCTGCAGAGTTCGCTCGAGAAGTAGTAGGTCCCGCCGCGGACCTCCACCGAGTAGGCCGCCTTTGCCGGGTCCATTGGCATCCCGCAGATCGGGTCCCTCGCCACCATGGCCCTGCATCCACCCGGGCCCCATATGAACCTGCCGACGCACCGGGTTTTGGGCCGGGTTATGCAGCACAGCACCACCCGCATACGCCCATCGCCCGATTGCCACCGGGTATCGCCACGCACTACTCCTGGAGGCCGGGTGGGGTGATAGCCGCCACGGTCCAGTGCATCAGGATAAGCCCGGGAAGAACCGGGGCCCCGCCCATCTCTGGACTCCACCTGCCCCCTCCGGGAACCCCTCTCCTGAGTCACTCCGGACACGGCTTTCCACTGGGTATCCCCACCCCACTGCCCCCGCCCCCGGGGGCGGGGAGGAGGCCGGAGGCCGGGTGGGGTGGGGTTGCCGCCGAGGGAGATCCTCAATGGCGATATCCACCACAGTCTACTGCTACATCGGTGGGGCGGGGAAGATAACCCCACAGACACACCGAGCCCCCGGGGCCGGCAGCGGCACCTATATACGATCACCCGGGAGAGGGGGGCGGGCGGGAAGACCATGGAGCGCCAGACGATCAGCACCGATAAGGCCCGGGACATGGCTGTCGACGACCTCTACCAGGCCCTCTCCTCCCAACGGGAGGGCCTGACCCGGTCCGAGGCGGAGAACCGCATCCAGAGGTTCGGCCACAACGAGATCCCCGAGAAAGAGGAGAGCGCGGTCCTGAAATTCTTCCGCTACTTCTGGGGCCCCATCCCGTGGATGATCGAGGCGGCGATCGTTATCTCCGCCGCTATCGGGCGCTGGGAGGACTTCGCGATCATCTTCGCCCTCCTTCTCGTCAACGCAGTCGTCGGTTTCTGGCAGGAGTATCAGGCAGGCAACGCCATCGCCATGCTGAAAAAGAGGCTCGCGCTCGAAGCAAGGGTGCTTCGCGACGGCAGGTGGCAGAAGGCCGCCGCCCGGGACCTCGTTCCCGGGGATATCGTCCGGGTCAGGAACGGGGACATCGTACCCGCAGACATCAAACTCGTCGAGGGGGACTTCCTCTCGGCCGATGAATCCGCTCTCACCGGTGAGTCGATGCCGGTCGAGAAGCACGCATCGGACATCGCCTACTCCGGCTCCACCATCAAACAGGGCGAGATGACTGCGCTCGTGGTGGCCACGGGAGAGAAGACCTTCTTCGGCAGGACTGCCCAGCTCGCCGGGGAGGCGATGACGGCCAGCCACTTCCAGAAGGCCGTCGTCAGGATCGGCGATTACCTGATCATGCTTGCGATCGCCCTCGTCACCATAGTCTTCATCGTCTCGCTCATCAGGCAGGAGAGCATCCTTGAAACCCTCCAGTTCGCTCTCGTCCTGATCGTGGCGGCGATCCCCGCTGCGCTGCCGGCCGTCCTCTCGATCACCATGGCCGTGGGGGCGACGGCGCTTGCCCGGCGAGAGGCCATCGTCAGCAAACTCGTCGCCATCGAGGAGATGGCCGGGGTGGACGTCCTCTGCTCGGACAAGACCGGGACGATCACCGAGAACAGACTCACCCTCGCCGAGGTCGCCCCCTTTGAAGGATTTGGCAAGGAGAACGTGCTCCTCGCCGCCCTCCTCGCATCCCGGGAGGAGGACCAGGACCCCATCGACATCGCGATCATCGAGTCGAAAGAAGCGCGAGGCATCGAAGAACGGCTCTCCTCCTACACTGTCACCGGCTTCAAGCCCTTCGACCCGGTGGTGAAGCGCACCGAGGCCACGGTCAGGGGCAGCGACGGCCGGGAGTTTTCGGTCGCAAAGGGTGCGCCGCAGGTGATCCTTGCCCTCGCCGGCGCGGGGAAGGATCTTACAGAGGCGGTCGACCGCCTCTCCGAGGAATTTGCGAAGAAAGGCTACCGGATGCTCGGCGTCGCACGGAGCGAAACCCCCGGCGCCTGGACCTACGCCGGCGTCCTCGGGCTCCACGACCCGCCCCGTGACGACTCCGCGGCAACCATCAAGACGGCGGCAGAGATGGGGCTCGACGTCAAGATGGTCACCGGCGACCATGTGGCGATCGCCCGGGAGGTCGCCCGGGAGGTGAACCTCAGGACCGATATCGCCACCGCCGACGCCTTCGTAAAGGAGAGTGACCCAAAAGCCGCGGAGATTGTCGAGAAGGCGGCCGGGTTTGCCGAGGTCTTCCCTGAACACAAATACCGGATAGTCTCACTCCTCCAGTCCCGGGGACACATCGTCGGCATGACCGGCGACGGCGTGAACGACGCTCCCGCCCTGAAGAAAGCTGACGTCGGGATCGCGGTCGCCGGTGCCACGGACGCGGCAAAGTCGGCGGCCGCGATCGTCCTCACGAAACCCGGGCTCTCGGTGATCATCGACGCGATCAAAGAGAGCCGGATGATCTTTCAGCGCATGAGCCACTACGTCACCTACCGGATCGCCGAGACCATCCGCGTCCTCTTCTTCATCACCCTCTCGATCCTGATCTTTGGGTTCTTCCCGATAACCGCCCTGATGATCGTCCTCCTCGCCCTCTTAAACGATATCCCGATCATGACCATCGCCTGGGACAACGTCCTCTACTCCCGGTCCCCCGAGCGATGGAAGATGCGCGAGATCCTCATGCTCGCGACGCTCATCGGGTTCGTGGGCGTCGTATCTTCCTTTACCATGCTCGCCATCGCCCAGGGGCCGCTACACCTCTCCCTGGATGTCATCCGGTCGCTCATCTTCCTCAAACTCGCGGTCGCCGGCCACCTCACCGTCTTCGTCGCCCGCACCCGCGGCCCGTTCTGGTCCGTCCGGCCCGCGTCGGCCCTGCTCGGGGCGGTGGTCATCACACAATCGGTCGCGACGCTGATCACCGTCTACGGGTTCATCATAACGCCCATCGGCTGGCCGCTCGCGATCTTCGTCTGGGTCTACGCGCTGGTCTGGGCGCTTGTGATCACGGACCCGATAAAGGTCTACATCTATCGCCTCATCGACCGCGGCAGTATACCGTTTGTCCGGTGAGGGGTATCCCTCACCGCGGCAACGGAGCCACCCTCTTTGCGCCCATAAGTCGCTCCTCGACCTCGGCCACACGGAGGGTGATCTTCAGTATCGCGTCGGGTTCGACCGATATCGAGTCGATCCCCTGCTCCACCAGGAAGTCGGCGAACTCCGGGTAGGTGCTCGGCGCCTCGCCGCAGAGCCCGCTGTGCCGTCCGTTCCGCCGGCACCCCTCGACCGCCATCGCGACCATCCGCTTGACGCCCGGATCGCGCTCGTCGAAGGCCCCGCCCACGACCGCGGAGTCGCGGTCGATGCCGAGCGTCAGCTGGGTCAGGTCGTTTGAGCCGATCGAGAACCCGTCGAAGTAGTCGCTGAACGCATCAATCTGGATGACGTTGTTTGGGATCTCGCACATCTGGTATATCTGAAGGCCGTTCTCGCCCCGCCGGAGACCGTTCTTTTCGAGCTCTCCGATGACCCGTTTTGCCTCCTCCACCCGGCGGCAGAAGGGGATCATGATGATCAGGTTTACAAGCCCCATCTCTTCTCTGACCCGCTTCATCGCCCGGCATTCGAGTGCAAACCCCTCCCGGTAACGCTCGTCGTAGTAGCGGGAGGCGCCGCGGAACCCGAGCATCGGGTTCGCCTCCTCGGGCTCGAAGTAGGTCCCGCCGAGCAGGCTTGCGTACTCGTTCGTCTTGAAGTCGCTCATCCGGACGACCACCGGGTTCGGGTAGAACGCAGCGGCGATGGTTCCGGCGCCTTCCGCGAGCCTCTCCACGAAGTACTCCTCGCCATCCTGGTAGCCGTAAGTGAGGTCCGCAATCGATCGCCTGACCGCTTCGTCCGTGACCCGCTCGGGGTGGACGAGCGCCATCGGGTGGACCTTGATGTAACTGCTGATGATGAACTCCATCCGGGCAAGCCCGATACCGTCGTTCGGGACCATCGCGAGCCCGAAGGCCGCGTCCGGGTTCCCGAGGTTCATCATCACCTCGGTCTTGGGCCTCCGCAGGTCCGAGAGCCGGATCTTCTCGACGTGGAACGGGAGGGTGCCGTCATAGACGAACCCCTCCTCGCCCTCGGCGCAGCTGACCGTCACCTCCCGGCCTGTAGGGACCTTCCCGGTCGCGTCGCCCGTTCCGACGACCGCGGGGATCCCGAGCTCCCGGCTGACGATCGCGGCGTGGGAGGTCCGCCCGCCCCGGTTCGTCACGATGGCGGCGGCCGTCTTCATCACCGGCTCCCAGTCCGGCGTGGTGGTGTCGGAGACGAGGACCTCCCCCGGCTTGAACTCGGGGAGACGGCTGACATCGGTGATGACCCGGGCCTTCCCGGAGGCGATCGCGTCGCCGATGCTCTTTCCGACAGCAAGCACCGCCCCGCGTTCGTCCAGGTGGTAGGTCTCGAGGACATCTCCTGCCTTCTGCGACTGCACCGTCTCAGGCCGGGCCTGGACGATGAAGAGTTCTCCGGTTTCGCCGTCCTTTGCCCACTCGATATCCATCGGCACCGGCTTGCCGGCCTTCGCCGAGTAGTGGTCCTCGATCGTGAGCGCATATCCGGCAAGCGTCAGGACATCGTCGTCGGCGATGCAGAACCTCTTCCGGTCGATCTCCGGGACATCGACTCTCCGGGTGACCTCTTTCGCCCCGCCGTGACCGTAGATCAGTTTCACCCTCTTCTCGCCGAGGTTCTTCCTGACGATAGCACGATAGCCCTTCCGGAACGTCGGTTTGAAGACATAGAACTCATCGGGGTTGACAGCGCCCTGAACGATCATCTCGCCAAGCCCGTAGGACCCGGTGATGAGGACGACGTCCCGGAAGCCGGTGTCGGTGTCGAGTGTGAAGATGACCCCGCTTGCGGCGAGGTCGGAGCGGACCATCTTCATGACCCCGACCGAGAGGGCGACCTTGAAGTGGTCAAAGTGGTTGTCTATCCGGTAAGCGATCGCCCGGTCGGTGAAGAGGGAGGCAAGGCACCGGATGTAGGCCTCCCGCAGCGCCTGGTAGCCCCGGACGTTCAGGTAGGTCTCCTGCTGGCCCGCAAACGAGGCTGTCGGGAGGTCTTCGGCGGTTGCTGAACTCCGGACGGCGACGTCGGCGTCCGGCCCGAACTCGTCGCAGAGCATGTCGTAGGCCGCCTTGATCTCGCTCCAGAGGTCGTCGGGAACTCCGGCCGCAAGGATGAGGTCACGGGCCCGTTTCCCCCGCTTTGCAAGATCGGCGACGTTGTTTCTATCGAGTCCTGCAAGCGTCTCTTTGAGGTCGTCGAGGATCCCCGCGGACTCGAGGACATGCCAGTAACCACCGGCGGTCACGGCAAACCCGTCGGGGATCTTTACGCCTTTCGGGGTCAGTTCGCTGTACATCTCACCGAGCGATGCGTTCTTCCCTCCGACCAGGCCGACGTCCTCGTTCCTGATGTCGGCGAACCAGCGAATGTAGATCGCGTCCTGCTTCATGCTCTCCCACCTCCAGCAGGCGGCGCCGCCGGCACACGGTAGGTCCCGGCAACGATGTTCTGTGGGTTTCCGGCAAAGAAGGCCCTGATGTTCTCGATGCTGGTGGCGAGGATCCGCCCGAGCGCCTCACGGGTGTTGAAGGCGTTGTGCGGCGAGAGAATTGCCCGGTCCGAGTGCAGGAGGGCGAAACTCGCGAACGCATCCCGGAGTTCGTCTGCCGACGCCTCGCCTGCCCCGGCAAACTCCTCCTCGATCCAGACCTGCTCCCCCTCGAAGGTATCGAGCGCGACCCCCCCGAGGCGGCCTTCGCGGAGAGCGCCCGCGACAGCCCTTATGTCCACCACGCCGCCCCGGGATGTGTTGATGAGGAGCGCGGTATCCTTGACCAGCCGCAGCCTATCGGTGTTGATCAGGTGGTGCGTGGACTTCGTGTAGGGGACGTGCAGGCTGATGACGTCTGCCTGACGGAGGAGGTCGTCGAGGGCCAGGTAGCGGACACCGTAATCCCGGGTGAGGTCCGGGTTCGGCCGCAGGTCGTAGGCGACCACGTTCATCCCCGTTGCATGGGCGATGCGGGCGAGGTGCGACCCGATGCGCCCGGTCCCGATCAGGCCGAGGGTCTTTCCGGCGAGGTCCATGCCTACAAGCCCGGTCCGGGAAAAGTCACCCCGGGCAGTTCGCGCAAACGTCGGCCTGAACTTCCGGGCGAGGGCCAGGATGAGCCCGAACGCGAACTCGGCCACGGTGGTGTCGCCGTAGAGCGGCACGTTGCAGACGGCGATGTTCCTCTCCCGGCAGGTGTCAACGTCGATATGATCAAACCCGGTGGACATGGCAGCGATCACCTTGAGGCTCGGCAGCCGGTCGAGGACCTCCCGGGTAACATGCGACGTGACAAAGACCCCGATCCCGTCGGCATCGTGGGCAAGGGATGCGTTCTCGCTCGTGAGCGCATCAGAGTGCAGGTCGACCTCGTAGCCGTTCTCGCCGGTGAAGGTATCCCTGACCACATCCTGTTCGTGCTCGTCGAGGTCGAAGAAGACCAGTTTCGTCATAGGACCTTCTCACTCCCGCGAAGCCATGTAAGAGGCGATGTCGACCATCCTTTTCGCGTACGCAAACTCGTTGTCGTACCAGACCAGGACCCGGGCCATCCGCCCGCCGACGACGCTCGTTGACCGCCCGTCGACGACCCCGGAGTGCGGGTCGCCGACGATGTCGACCGAGACGAGCGGGTCATCGGTGTAGGCGAGGAACCCTTTCATCTTTCCGTCCGCGGCCTGCTTCATCGCGGCATTCACGGCATCGGCTGTTGTATCCCGCTTCAGGTCTGCGACGATATCGACGACCGAGCCGTCGGGGATGGGGGCCCGGATCGCGATCGCGTCCATCTTCCCGGTGAGCTCCGGGAGGACGCGGGTGGTGGCGATGGCGGCGCCGGTCGATGTCGGGATCAGCGAGACAGCTGCGGCACGTCCCCGGCGGGGTTTCTTTGTGGCCCGGTCGACCAGCGCCTGGGTGGCGGTGTAGGCATGGATCGCCGTCGCCATCAGCCGCTCGACGCCGAACGAGTCGTTGAGCACCTTTGCCGCCGGCGCAAGTGCGTTGGTCGTGCAGGATGCGTTTGAGACGATGGTATGCTTTGCCGGGTCGTAGGCACCCTCGTTGACGCCGAGCACGACCGTCAGGTCCGCATCGGGCGAAGGTGCGCTGATGACGACCCGTGCGGCCCCGGCATCCAGGTGCTTTGCAGAGGCCGCCCGCTCAGTGAAACGGCCCGTGCATTCAAGCACCATATCCACGCCGAGGTCGTTCCACGGGAGGCGTGCGGGGTCTCTCTCACCCAGGACCCGCACCTCCTTTGACCCGAACCTGAGATGGTCCGGGCCGGCCTCGATCGGGAAGGGCGCCCGCCCGTGGACCGAGTCGTACTTCATCAGGTAGGCGAGTTCGTCCAGCGGGCTTGGGTCGTTTACTGCGACGATCTCGATATTCCCCGGCGTATCGGTGAGGTAGTTGTAGAGGACCTTCCGCCCGATCCGTCCGAACCCGTTTATGGCAACTTTCTTCATGACACTTCCCACCCTGTCAGACAGGTGGTCTCCCCTCTGCAGGACAGTATATATGATCTTCCTCGTCGGGCCCTCCCCCGGGAGGAAACGGGGGCACTCGCCGATTTGGTGGCGGTTGGGGTTTTCCAGCCTTTGGGTTTCGTACCCGCTGGACCCTGCGGGACCTTCGGCGATAGGCAGGGTGGCCCCGGGAAGGTCTTCCCCGGGGTCGCTCCCGGGCACGGATTTCCATCGGGCATCGCCACGCACTGCCCCCGCTCCCGGGGGAGGAGGCCAGAGGCCGGGCGGGGCAGGGGATGCTGGAGAGCGGCGTACGGGTATCCCCCGATGGTCCGGCACCCACCCCATCGGTGGTGGGAGGATGCGCACAGACAGAAGTCCGATCATTCAGGATCGATGCACTATGCTCTCCGTGCTCTTCGCAGCAACGCGAGAGGTAACAGGTTATAAGGGGTGATACGGCCTCACGCGGAAGAACGCGTTGCCGCGAATGACTGTTGTTACCCCCGCACCTTTCCTTCGCGACAACGCGAGCGACCGCCAGTCCTCCCCAACCATAAGGTGCAATAGTGCGACACCCGATCGGCACTCTCCTCGCAGTGTGCTGGTTAGCGAGAGCTGGTGCATATGCACCGGCTCACGCGAGAGTGCGACGGATGGCATGCGACCGGCCGCGGGCAGGATGTTTGAGCGAGCGTTGCAGGCGCGAACGTCCGGGTCTTGAGAAGGCCGGAGGCCTTCGAGGCGCGAGACTGGACCGCTATCCCAAACGGTTATATATACCGCCTTTCTCACCACGGCTGAAGGTGGTATTGATGGACTACGGCAATCTCATCTCCCGGTCGGTTGAGTACACGAAAGACGCCCTCTGGGGTGAATGGGGGCGGTGGGTCATCCTGGCCGTCCTCTCGCTCGTCCAGGTCTTCACCCTCTTTCTAGTCCCGCTCTACAACGGCTACCTGGTCCGGGTGCTCTCCGGCCGGCGGCCCGCCCCCGACGTGGAGGGTTGGGGCAGGCTCTTCGTCGACGGGTGGAAGTGGAACATCATCGCCCTGATCTACCTGATCCCGGTGCTCCTGGTCCTGGCCTTCTTCGGGGGGATTGCGGCGCTCTCGGCCATAGCGGCGCAGGGGGTGGACAACCCGGACGTATGGGCACCGGCCGTTGCCGCCGCGATCTCAGGCATCCTGCTTGCGGCCCTCGTCTGGGTCATCATATCGTTCGTCTCCCTCTTTGCGCTCGTGCGGTTCGCCCACACGGGGAGGTTTGTCGAGGCATTCAACTTCGGCGCGATCTTCTCCCACATCGGGAGGATTGGGTGGGGTTCCTGGATCGTCGCGGTCATCATCCTCGCCCTTATCGGTCTCGTCTACGCGTTCGTGCTCGGCATTCTCACCAACATACCGGTGCTGGGCTGGATCATCAACCTCTTCCTCGGGGTGGCGTTCGGTATCTTCCATGCCCGCTATCTGGCCGCGGCCTACGAGAGCGCCCCGGCGCCGGTATAAGGCCCAACCCTTTTCTGACCCGGACCGCCGCCATGGAGGTCCCGGAAACCCCCGGGTGGGGCGGGCACCTTCGCCGGTGCAGGGAACGGAAATATACATCCTGCGGCGCTCCGGGCCATGCCGGAGCAACTTTTGCCCCGATTCACCCCTTTATGCGGAAATAATCATCTTGTTTCCGAAAAAAGATGATGTCCTCTCCCGGATTCCACCCATACGTTTATATGCGGTTTTCTCACATCTACAGGTAGGTGATACACCTATGGACTACGGTACTGTAATCTCCAGGTCATTTGAGTATACCAAAGATGCCCTGGTAGGAAAGTGGATGCAATGGGTCATCCTGGCCGTCCTGTCGCTCGTGCAGGCGCTCACGCTCTCCCTGGTCCCGCTTCTTTCCGGCTATGCCGTGCGGGTGCTCGGCGGGAAGACGCCCGCCCCCGAGATTGACGACTGGGGCCGGCTCTTCGTCGACGGCTGGAAGATGAATATCATCATGCTGATCTACATGCTCCCTGCGATCCTCGTCTTCCTGGTGCTCGGGGGTATCGGCGCAATCGGTCTCCTTGCAAACGAGGCAGCCGGCGGCGACCCGACGGCAGCAGGCGCTGCAGCGCTGAGTCTCCTTGGGGGCTTCCTTCTTGCAGGGCTCGTCGCGCTCGTCATGGCGTTCATCGCCCTGTTCGCCCTGCTCCGCTTCGCCCACACGGACAGCCTCGGTGAGGCGTTCAACTTCGGCGCGATCCTTTCGCACATCGGCAAACTCGGGTGGGGGACCTGGATCATCGCGGTCATCGTCCTCTTCATCGTCGCACTCGTCTACGGCTTCGTGGTCGGCCTCGTCTCCTGGATACCCTTCCTGGGCTGGCTCATCGCCCTCTTCCTCAACGCCGCGTTCGTCGTCTTCTACTCCCGGTACCTCGCCCAGGTCTACGAAGACACACCCGCTCCCGCATAAGGCCGGGAGAACCCTTCTCTTTTTCGCTGTCGCGGCATCGCGCGACGCCCGGCCGGCCCCTTTTCCCGAATCCGCCCCCTCTCCTCCCGTGAGCGAAACGGCGTGCTTATCTCCCTAAACGAACGATTCCTACCTGAACATGCGGTGATACCCATGGATTACATCCGGTTACTCAGCGAATCCTTCGACTACACGAAGGAAGCCCTCTGGGGCAGGTGGGTCCGCTGGCTCCTCCTGCTCGTCAGCGTGATCATATTCCCGCTCATCTACGGTTACGGCGTGCGGATCATGAGCGGCGTGAAACCCGCCCCAGAACTCGAAGACTGGGTCGGGCTTTTTGTCGACGGCATCAAACTGATCATCATCACGGTCGTCTACGCCATCCCGATCTGGGTCCTCGCGCTCATCCCCCTTGCGGCGTATTTCATCCCGGTCTCGGCGACAACGACCCCGGCAACAGGCTCCGGGTCACTCTTCAGCCCCGAAGTGGCCATCATCGTAGCCCTGGTCGTCTTCATCATCTTCGTCGTCGCCGCCATCGCCGTCGGCATCCTTGCGACCTTCGCGATGGTCCGGTTCTCCCGGACGGGGAGGATGGGCGAGGCCTTCAGGGTAGGCACGCTCCTTGCCCACATCGGGAGGATCGGGTGGCTGGACGTCTTCATCGCCCTGCTCATCGTGGGAATCGTGCTCGCGATCGTCGAGTTCGTCCTCCTCCTGGTGTCGTTCATCGGCTGGCTCTTCCTCATCCTCCTTACGCCGGCGTTCATCATCTTCACCTACCGCTACATCGCCCTCATATACGAGAGCGCCCCCGCGCCGGCGTAAAACACTCCCTTTTTTTCCAAATCCGGCACAAAATCTGGTGCCTTGCTCATTCCGGCAGATGCAGTCCCGTCGTTATCCCCTGCTGCCGGTGACGGAGGCCGGGAGTACGGCCCCGGGTGGGAGTTTTTCAACAGACCCTTTAGCGAAGCGCCAGAACCCCCGGATGCCCAACCTTTAAGTAATGGCGCTGCCAATTCTCTGGTGGTGAAACCCACTATGAGTGATTGTTTTATTTGGTGAATCGATCCGCTTTTTTGACACTACCTTACGGGACGGCGAACAGACACCGGGTGTCTGCCTGACGCCGGCCGGAAAGCTTGAGATTGCAACGCACCTCGCCGATGTCGGCGTCCACGTCATCGAAGCTGGCTCTGCAGCCGCTTCCGCCGGAGAACGCGAATCCATCCGTGCAATAGCCGATGCCGGGCTTTCCGCCGAGTGCTGCACCTACGTCCGGGCACTCTCCGGGGATATCGATCTTGCAGCGGATGCCGGCGCCGACTCCGTCCACCTCGTCGTCCCGGTGAGCGATCTCCATATCGCAAAGAAACTCAGGAAGACCCGCGAGCAGGTCTCTCATATGGCATGGAGCGCCGTCGAGTACGCAAAAAGCCGCGGTCTCATTGTCGAACTCTCCGGCGAGGACGCGTCCCGCGCCGACCAGGCGTTCCTCGCGGAGGTCTTCCGGGAAGGTGTGGAACGGGGCGCCGACCGGCTCTGCTTCTGCGACACCGTCGGGCTCCTCACGCCCGAGCGGGCGGCCGAAGTCATCCCGCCGCTCCGGTTTGCCCCGCTCTCCATCCACTGCCACGACGACCTCGGCTTTGGGCTCGCAACCTCCGTCGCCGCCCTCCGCGCCGGGGCAACCTGCGCCCACGTCACCGTCAACGGCCTCGGGGAGCGGGCGGGAAACACGGCCCTCGAAGAGCTGGTGATGGCGCTCGAGGTCCTCTACGGGGTTGATACCGGGATTGCGACCGAGGATCTCTACCCCCTCTCGACTCACGTCGCCCGGCTGACCGGGGTGCCGCTTGCGACCAACAAACCCATCGTCGGCGAGATGGCCTTCACCCATGAGAGCGGCATCCACGCCCACGGGGTGATGCGGGACGCAAGCACCTATGAGCCCCTCCGGCCGGAGCGAGTGGGAAGGAGGCGCCGCATCGTCATCGGCAAACACTCCGGGTCGGCGGCGGTCGAGGCCGCGCTCCACGACATGGGGTATGCCCCCGACGGCGCGCAGCTCGCGGAGATCGTTGCCCGGATCAAGCAGGTCGGGGACGCCGGGATGCGGGTGACCGATGCCGACATCATGGCGATCGCCGACACCGTCATGGCGATCGAGTTTAAGCCCTGTCTTGAACTGCGCCAGTTCACCATCGTCTCGGGGAGCAACGCGGTGCCGACCGCATCGGTGACGATGCTCGTCAACGGCGACGAGGTCACGGGTGCCGCAGTCGGGACCGGGCCGGTGGACGCGGCGATCCGCGCGCTCCAGAAATCGGTCGCGGACGTCGGCAGCGTCCGGCTCGATGAATATCGCGTCGCTGCGATAACGGGCGGCACAGACGCCCTCGTTGACGTTTCGGTGAAACTCAGCAGGGACGGGAAGACCGTGACGTCGCGGGGTGCGCGGACCGACATCATCATGGCAAGCGTCGAAGCAGTTATCGCCGGGATGAACAGATTACTCAGTGAAGAGCATGAAGACCGGAGCCAGGACTCTGATTGAAGCGCTGCAGCGTGAAGGGGTGGATACCATATTCGGCTACCCCGGCGGCGTGGTGTTGCCGATCTACGATGAACTCTATGACTCGTCGATCCGGCATATTCTGGTAAGGCATGAGCAGGCAGCGGCGCACGCGGCCGACGGCTACGCGCGCGCGAGCGGCCGTGTAGGGGTATGCCTTGCCACCTCCGGCCCCGGCGCGTGCAACCTGGTCACGGGGATCGCGACGGCGTATATGGACTCCATCCCGATCGTGGCGCTCACCGGCCAGGTGCCGACCGGCCTCCTCGGGAACGACGCGTTCCAGGAATCGGATATCACCGGCATCACGATGCCGATCACCAAACACAACTACCTGGTGAAAGACGCCGGCGACCTCGACCACGTGATCCGGGAGGCGTTCTACATCGCGCAGACCGGCCGGCCCGGCCCGGTGCTGATCGACCTCCCGAAAGACGTCACCACGGGCGAGGTGAAGAGCAACGGGGCCGCGCCCGGGAAAGTTTCCCTCCGGGGCTACCAGCCCACCTACCAGGGGCACGTCCGCCAGATCGACAAAGCGCTCGACCTGATCGCCCGGGCAGAGCGCCCGCTCGTCTACGCCGGCGGCGGGGTGGTCCTCTCGGGGGCGTCGGCCGAACTCATCGAGTTCGTGGAAACCGCCGCGATCCCGGTGACGACGACCCTGATGGGTCTTGGCGCCGTCCCTGGCGACCACCCGCTCTGCCTCGGGATGCTCGGGATGCACGGCACCCAGTCCGCGAACTATGCGGTGACGGAGTGCGACCTCCTGATCGCCGTCGGCGTCCGGTTCGATGACCGGGTGACGGGCAAGATCGAGACCTTCGCGCCGAACGCCGAGATCGTTCATATCGACATCGATCCGGCGGAGATCGGGAAGAACAAGAAGGTCGACGTCCCGATCGTGGGCGACGTGAAGGCGGTGCTCCAGGCGCTCCTCCGGCGGATGCAGAAGCACGGCAACACGGCGAACTGGGTCGCCCGGGTCAACGCCTGGAAGGCGCAGTACCCCCTCGCCTACCGCGACGACGACCGTCTCCGCCCGCAGTACATCATCCGCGAGCTCTCCGACATCCTGAAGGGCGAAGGGATCATCACGAGCGAGGTCGGCCAGAACCAGATGTGGACCGCCCTCCACTACTGCTTCAAAAAACCCCGGACCTGGATCACCTCGGGCGGCCTCGGGACGATGGGCTACGGGTTCCCGGCGGCCATCGGCGCCCACTTCGCCCGGCCGGACGTCCCGGTCGTCGACGTCGCCGGCGACGGGAGTTTCCAGATGAACATCCAGGAGCTCGGGACGGTGGCGCACTACAATATCCCCGTCAAGGTCGTGATCTTGAACAACATGTACCTCGGTATGGTCCGCCAGTGGCAGGAACTCTTCTACGACCGGCGCTACTCCTACACGGAGCTCCCGCCGGTCGACTTCGTCAGGATTGCAAACGCCTACGGGGTCGACGGGATCCGGGTCGAGGAGAAGGACGGTGTCCGGGAGGCGCTCGAAGCGGCGCTTGCCGCCGACGGCCCGTTTGTCCTGGATTTCAGGATCGAGCGGGAGGAGAACGTCTTCCCCATGGTCCCGGCAGGGGCTGCGATCAACGAGATGATCGGGGTGCGTCACGGATGAAGTCGCATACCCTGAGCGTTCTCGTGGAGAACCGGGCAGGTGTCCTGAGCCGGGTCGCCGGTATGTTCTCGCGGCGGGGGTTCAACATCGAGAGCCTCGCTGTCGGGACCTGCGAGGAGCCGAACATGAGCCGGATCACGATTGTCGTGAACGGCGACGACGGCGTCGTCGAGCAGGTGATGAAACAGACGAACAAACTCATCGACGTCATCAAGGTCTCGGACCTGACGGAACGCGAGAGCGTGGAGCGGGAGCTCGCCCTCATCAAGGTGGCGACGGAGACCGGCCCGGCCCGCGCTGAGGTCATGCAGATCGCCGATATCTTCCGGGCCCAGGTCGTCGATGTCGGATCTAAGACATTGGTGCTCCAGGTGACCGGGGATACCGGGAAGATCGACGCGATCGAGAGCCTCCTGCGCCAGTACGGCATCAAGGAACTCGTCCGCACAGGAAAGATTGCCATCCTCCGCGGTGCAAAGACCGTGAAGAGTTCCAAATAGCCGCTCTGCCGGACCCGGGTTTTCCCCGGCACCGGGGCGGCTCCCGCGCCGGGGGGAGGGGTCTCTCCGTCCCCTCACCCCGCCCGGCCTCCGGGCGTGTGTATCCCGGGGTGCGCCCTTCCGGAACGACCCGGCGGGGTTTCAGCAGAGCCCGAATGATATTCTTTCCGGCGTAGCCGGTTCATTGCCCCATCGGGGCGATCCTTCCGCCCTGTGGGGCGATTGTGTTATATGTTAGCACGCTACACACTAACATAGCATGTTGTTCGGGTTACCTTTCCATACGGGACTCATCGTGAGCGGCGCTGTCGCTCTCGTCATCGTGGTGCTCACCCTCTGGGGGCTCCGGTTTAAGGAGGCCCCCTGATGGCGGATATCGTAACACTCGCCCTGATCGGGCTGTACTTCGTCGTGCTCATCGGCATCGGGAGCTGGGCCTCCAAAAAGATCCATAACACCGAAGACTACATCCTTGCCGGGCGGTCGCTCGGGTTCTGGGTCTTTACGATCCTGATCGTCTGCTCGATCTGCAGCGGCATGACCCTGCTCGGCGTCAGCGGCTTTGGCTACAACTCAGGCTGGCCCGGGATATGGGAGCAGATCTTCGTCCCGCTCGCGGCCGCGTTCTGCATCATCGTCTTTGGGGTGAAACTGAACGCCGTCGGGAAGGAGCGGGGCTACCTGACCGTCCAGGACTACCTTGCGGAACGGTTCGAGAGCCCGCGGGCGCTCCGGGGCCTCTCGGCCATTGCGGGCATCGTCGTCTCGCTGATCTACCTTGTGGGGCAATACGCCGCGATCAGCATCGTGCTTGTCTGGCTCTTCGGTATCCCGCACTGGCAGGCGCTCCTTATATCCGGGATCATCATCACCGCCTACACGGTCGTTGGGGGGCTCTACGCCGTATCCTGGACGACCCTCTTCCAGGGCGGGATCCTGATCCTCGGCGTGATCCTGATGGCCCCGCCCGTCATCGCGAGCGCCGGCGGGCTTGCTCACATCGATACCGTGCTTGCCGGGATCGACCCGAACTTCGTCGAGCCCTGGTACCCGAGCCCACCCTACGCCTCATACGCCTACGCGACGCCGGAGTTCCTCGTCTCGTTTGGGATTCTCCTGATGGTCGGGCTCGCCTGCGCGCCGCACGTCGTCAACAACGTCCTCGCTGCAAAGGAGGCCCGCTACTTCAGGTGGGCGCCGCTCGTCGCGTTTGCGATCTACGCGGTCGTGATGTTCCTCGTGAAGTTCACCGGGTTTGCCGTCCGGTCGCTCGTCGAGGAGGGGACGCTCGTGCTCCCGGGCGCCGTGAACGCGCAGGACTACGCCTTCATCGTCGGCGTCGAGCACGCCATGCCGAACGTGGCGTTCTGGGCGCTCTTTGCGGTGATCGTCCTCGCAGCGGTGATGTCCACGACCGACCGGCTTATGCTCACCGTCGGCACCATGTTCGCGTGGGACGTCTACAAGAACATTCTCCGGCCCTCGGCGTCCGACGATGAGGTCCTCCTCGTCTCGAAGGTCGCGGTCGTCCTCGGGGCCGGCGGCACGCTCCTGCTCGCGGTCAACCCGCCGCCGATGCTCGCGTGGCTGATCTGGATGGGCATCGGGGTCATGCTCGCGACGTTCGCGGTCCCACTGCTCGCCGGGCTCTACTGGCGCGGCGCCACCGGGGATGGGGCAATCGCGAGTATGGCGACCGGGCTCGTCGCGGCCGCGGCCTTCGGCTACTGGCACCAGTTCGTATCGCCGCTTCCCATGCACTTCAGCTTCTTTGCGCTCCTGCTCTCGGCCCTCGTCATGGTCGTCGTGAGCCTCCTCTCCGCCCGGAACTCCCCTGCCGCGCTCGACAACACACGGACCGGCTGGTTCATCCAGTCGGGATAACACTTCTTTTTTGTGCCGCAGGGAGCATCCCCGCCGGGGAAGGCGGTCCTGCTGCCGGGTCTGCGTTCGCGCCGGTTCGGGTGTCCGGTTGTCGAAATCCTTTGAAGGGATACGGATCGTCTTTCTCCCCGGCCACCATACCGGTGAAACCCGCCATCATCGGGAAAGTCACATTCAGCCCCATATCTCTGATTACCGGCGCATCCGGTACGCATAGTCGACACACCGTCAAAACCTCTTCTTTTCCTCCGCAAGGTATATCCGTCCGCCTGTTTCACGCCAGTATGTGAAACCCGGGCGGCAGGCACCAGCACAACGACGGAAAGCCACGCTTCCGGCACGGCCAAGGTCGGTGAACGGGGCAGGACCGTTATCCCCGGAGGAAGCACCGGTGACCTTCCCGTTCCAATCCGGCGGCACCCTGCAGGTGGGGGAGGTGGGGAATCGCCGTTGTCGAGGCGAACGGATCCCCTGCCGCGGCCATGAAGATAACTGAGCAGGCACCCGGGAGATAACCTCAGGAAGATAAAATCATGCGGATCTGTATCATTTCCGGGAGCCCCAAAGGAGAGATGAGCGTCACCCTGCAGTACGTCCGGTTCCTTGAGCAGGCATTTCCGGATCATTCCTTCGCCGTTGTGCATGTGGGAAGGGAGATCAGGGCGATTGAACAGCAGGAGGAAGTATGGAACGGGCTGCTCACCACGGTAAAGGAATCCGACGGCGTGCTCTGGGCAACCCCGGTCTACGTCATGCTGGTCCCGGCCCAGCTGAAGCGTTTCATCGAACTGATCGGCACCCGGAACGCAACGGAGACGTTTGCAGGGAAGTATACCGCCGCGCTCACCACCTCCATCCACTACTTTGATCACACCGCCCATGCCTACCTGCACGGGGTCTGCGACGACCTCGGCATGCGCTATGTCGGTTTCTGCTCGGCCCACATGCAGGATCTCGAAGGGGAGACGTTTCAGGAGCAGCTCATCCTGTTCTTCTCCGATTTCCTGGAGGCGATTGCAGGACGGAGGCCGGTCCAGAGAGCATTTCCACAGTTGCCCGCAATCTCTTCTCATTACATCCCAGAGAGTCCGCCGGCCGCGGTGGACACCCACGGAAAACGGATGGTCATCCTGCACGATGCGGAACCGGGTTCTGACCTCGCGGCGATGGTCGGCAAGCTCGCGGCATGTTATTCGGATCCAATCCAGGTTGCCCACATCCGGGACGCCGCGATGAAAGGCGCCTGCCGGGGATGCTGCCGGTGCGCCTTTGACAACACCTGTATTTATGACGACGGATTTCGGGCGTTCTGGGATACGTACGTTGTTCCGGCGGATATCCTGGTCATGGCCGGGACCATCCGGGACCGCTTCTTTTCGGCCGCCTGGAAGCAGTTCTTCGACCGGAGCTTCTTCAACGGCCACATACCCGCATTTAAGGGAAAGCAGGTCGCATACCTGGTGGAAGGGCCGCTTGGCTATCTCGCGAACCTCCGGGAGGTTCTCACGAGCCTTGTGATGACGGAAGAAGCCAACCTTGCAGGGATCGTGACCAACGAGCCGGGGGACCCGGGCGAGATCGATGCCGCTCTGCACACCCTCGCCGAACGCATCGTGAGGCTCTCGGACCGGGGGTATATCTCAGCGGTCACCTGCCCCGCCGTGGGCGGCCATAAGATCCTCCGGGATGAACTCTGGGGAGGAATGCGAGCGACCTTCAAGGCGGACGACCGGTATTACCGGCAGCACGGGCTCTACGACTTCCCCACCCGGAACTACCTGCGGAGGCTCGGCACCCTGGCGACCTCTCTTGTCATGAGCGTCCCCAGCATCAGGCGGGAGGTGGTGAAGAATATGCCCGCCTACATGATCCAGCCTCTGCAGAGATCGATAGAAACGAGCACGATTCTCGCAAAGAGAAAGGCGGAACGGTAGCGCACCGGGGCGAAGAGCGATACCCGGTGTTCCGAAGCGGACCTCTCTGCCGTTGCAGGAACGCCGCTCCGGCACCCTGCAACTGCGCGGACGAACGTCCGGGATTCCCTGGTCGGTTCGACCTTCGTCGATCCCTGCCGTGCGGTCCCTTGACGCAGCTTCCCATGGGAAACATATTACCTGAAGCAGGCGGTTCACCCGGACATGCAACCCTTCACCATCGCCGTTCCGGAGGCTGTCCTCGACGACCTGCGCCGGCGGCTCGCCAATACCCGCTGGCCCGATGACGGTGCCGGGTGGGAGTACGGTACCGCTCTCGCGTATATGAAAGACCTGGCCGATTACTGGCTGCACCGGTACGACTGGCGCAAGCACGAGGCGTATCTGAACCGATTCGCCCAGTTCGGGGCGGAGATCGACGGGACGGGGATCCATTTCATCCACGAGCGCGGGAGGGGACCCGACCCGACGCCGGTCCTCCTGCTCCACGGCTGGCCCGACTCGTTCTATCGCTACCACCGCGCCGTCCCGATCCTGACCGGCCCGGGCACTTCGTGCCACGTGGTCGTCCCGTCCCTCCCCGGCCACGGGTTCTCCGACCGGAAGGCAATGACCACCGACGATACCGCCGACCTCTTCGCCAGGCTGATGACGGACGTGCTGGGGTACGAGAAATTCGTCGCGGCCGGCGGCGACGCCGGGGCGCTGATCGTCCAGACCCTCGCGGACCGCCACCCCGACGTCCTGCTCGGCATCCACCTGACCGACGTCGGCTACCCGGACCGGACGACGGACTACTCGACCCTCACGGGGCCCGAACTCGAATTCGCCGACTCCATCCGGGAATGGTGGACGAACGAAGGCGCCTTCAACATCGTCCAGTCGACCAAACCGCAGAGCCTCGCCTACGGGCTCGCCGACTCGCCCGCGGGCCTCGCGGCCTGGATCATGAGTTTCATGGCATCGGGCACGACCGGCGAGGAGGTTGAGAAACGCATCGGCCGCGACGACCTGCTCACTAACATCATGATCTACTGGGTCACGCAGACGGCCGCCTCGTCCGTCCGCAGGTACTACCTCGACGCCCATGCGCCCCTGGGACCCTGGCAGCGCACCTCGGTCCCGGCGGCCGTCGCTCATCCGCCCCGGGACGCCCCGCTGCCCCGCGAGTGGGCGGAGCGCAGGGTGAACCTTAAGCGCTTCACCGAACTCCCCTGCGGCGGGCACTTCGCGGCCTGGGAGGAGCCCGAACTCTACGCAGCGGACCTGCGGGGGTTTCTCCGCGAACTTCGCAACCCCGGGCGCCCTTCCGGGCCGGCCCCCCGCGGATCGCCCTGATGGGCGCCGCGTCCCCAGCCCGGAACAGGCAATTCCCGCCGGACGGATGGTCAACCATATATGGTTTCGGCAGTAAACAGTATGAACGTGAAAACGGCGGTACTGGGCGGCGGTCTCACCGGGGTCACGCTGGCCCGCCTGCTCCACGAACGGGGCGACGACGTGACCGTTCTCGAACGCGGCGAGACGATCGGGGGGCTCTGCCGCTCGAAGACGGAGGCGGGTTTCACGTTCGATGTCGGGGGGTCGCACATCATCTTCTCCCGCGACGCGGAAGTCCTCTCCTTCATGCTCTCGGTCCTCGGCGGGAACGCCGACCGGCGGAAACGGAATACGAAGATCCTCTATAAAGGGCGCTACGTCAAATATCCCTTCGAGAACGGCCTTGCGGATCTGCCCGCCGAAGACCGTTTCTTCTGCATCAACGAGTTCGTGAAAAACCTCATCGCCATCGAGAAAGGCGAGGTCCCGCCGCCGACGAACTTCGCCGAGTGGATCGTCTCCACCTTCGGCCGGGGCATCGCCGACTGCTACATGCTCCCCTACAACGAGAAGATCTGGAACTACCCGGCGGACCGGATGTCGCACCACTGGGTGGAAGGGCGGATCCCGCGCCCGCCGGTCGAGGACATCATCCGCTCGGCCGTCGGGATCGAGACCGAAGGTTACGTCCACCAGGCGGTCTTCTCCTACCCGGTGCAGGGCGGGATCGAGGCTTTGATCCACGCGATCGCAGAACCGGTCCTCCCCGCCGTCCGGGCCAACTTTGCCGTCACCTCCATCCGCGAGGAGGACGGCGGGTTCGCCGTCAGCGACGGCAAAGAGATCGTCCGTGCAGACCGCCTGATATCGACCATCCCCCTCCAGAACCTGCTCCCGTGTCTTTCGGGCGTCCCGGCCGAGGTGCAGGCGGCGTGCGACGCCCTCCGGTACAACTCCCTCTGCTCGGTCTTCATCGGGCTTGAGGGAGAGGTCCCCGACATATCCTGGCTCTACGTCCCCGACGAGGCGACCGGGCTCTTCAACCGGGTATCGTTCCCCTCTAACTACAGCAGCAAGGTCGCCCCGCGGGGCCACTCCTCGATCCTTGCCGAGATCACCTACAACGATGGAGACCGCATCTCCCGGATGACGGACGCCGACCTGATCGACCATACCGTCAGATCGCTCGTCGCCGCCGGGCTCGTCCCCTCCCCTGATGCGGTCGTCTACACCGGCGTCGAGCGGCAGGAGTTCGCTTACGTCGTCTATGATATCGATTACCAGAAAAACATCAGGATCGTCAGGGAGTTCTGCCGGGAGCGGGGGATCGACCTCGTCGGCCGGTTCTCCCGGTTCGAGTACCTCAACATGGACGGCTGCATCCGGAGCACCCTCGACTTCGTGAGGGGGGGCGGATGAAGGTCAACATATTCGTCGAAGATTTCCGTTTCCTGCGCTACATCGGGTGCGCAACGGCTGCAAGAACCCTGTACAACCACCTTGCCCGGCTCCCCGACATGGAGGTCTCCCGCAACCTCTACCACGGCGACTTCGACCTGACCCACTACCACACCTTCGGGCCCTGGGCGATGTACCACCTGAAGTTCACCGAAGGCGTGAAGGTCCTGACCGCCCACTCGACTCCTCGGGTAAACGAGGGGAACGTCGCCTTCTCAAAGAGGATCAACACGATATACCCAAAGATCTACCGGCAGTTCGACCATATCATAACGATATCGGAGCCCTGCCACCGCGAGACCGAACAGCTCGTTCCCGAAGTCCCAAAGACCCTCATCCCGAACGGCATCGACCGGGCGTACTTCAAGCGGGACAAAAAGAAGAGGAAGTCGTTTCGCGACGAGTACGAGATCGAACCCGGTCAGAGAGTGGTGCTCTCCGTCGGCCAGCAGACTCCCCGGAAAGGCATCTACGACTTCTTCAAGCTCGCCGACCAGCACCCTGATACGACCTGGGTCTGGGTGGGCGGGTTCCCCTACGGGACGCTCTCAAAGGATTACGCGAAGATCCAGATGCAGAAGACGCATTCCCACGCAAACGTCATCTTCACCGGGGTCATCGACGACATATCCCGGGCGTACAGCGGGGCAGACGTCTTCTTCATGCCGTCGCACGCCGAGACGTTCGGCCTCGTGATCGTCGAGGCTCTCTCGGCGGGCCTCCCGGTCATCGCCCGGGATATCTTCGAGTTCCGGGAGATCTTCGGCGACTCGGTCCTCTTCTTTGGGGATCTCGACGAGGCGCGGGCTCTCGTGAACGACGATGCGGCCCTGCAGCGCTGTGCCGCCAGGGCCCGCAAATCGACGGAGAACTACGACATCACGCTTATAGCACAGCGGCATCAACAACTATACCGGGAGTTGATCGAGGGATGATCTCGGTCGTCGTTCCGACGTACAACGAAGAACAGAACATCGAGCGCTGCCTGCAGTCTCTCGCCGACCAGACGGTCCCGCGGGAGGCCTACGAGATCATCGTCGTCGACGGGAACTCAAAGGACCGGACCCGGGAGCTTGCGGAACCCCTCGCGGACAGGGTCTTTGTCCAGACGAGCAAACGGGTCGGGGGCGCGCGAAACGACGGGGCGATGGCCTCCGCGGGCGATATCATCGCGACGACCGACGCCGACTGTATCCTCCCCCGCGACTGGGTGGAGAGGATCGCAAAGAACTTTGAGGAGCGCGAGATCGTGCAGCTCTACGGCACGGTCTACCCGATCGAGGGGGGGTTCCGGAACCACCTCTCGCTCTCTGGCGCAAACGCCTTCTCGCGCCTCGGTTACCACACCCGGACGATCTACTTCACCCTCGGGTGCAACACGGCGTTCGACCGTGAGGCGTTCGTCCGGGCGGGGATGTACCGTTGCATCGACGCCGGGGACGACCTTGAGATAGCGCAACGGATGCGTAAACTCGGCAAAGTCTATCTCGACCCCGATCTCGCGGTCGGGTTCTCGATGCGGCGCTACCAGCAGTTCGGGACGCTCAAGTCGATATCGGAATGGCTGTATATCGTCCTCCGCGGCGGCGACGCCGGCGGCGTCTCCTACTCGCAGCGGGAGTACAGGTAGGCGTGACGGCTGAGCGACCCACCCCGGAGTCCTCTGCCGATGTGGTCCGCCGGTTTGACGCCTGCGGGTTTGCGCGCCTCCTCGGCCTCGAAACCGCCGGGGCGACGGGCGGGTGCGTCAGGGTGATCATGCGGACGGAGGGCATGGAGAACGCCCACGGCACGACTCACGGGGGCGCGATCTTCGCTCTTGCTGACCACGCGTTCGGCATCGCCGGAAACCTGGACGGGGTGGACCAGACGGCGATCTCCGCTCATATCCGCTATTTTTCCCCGCCGGCGACGGGCACGCTCGAGGCGGTCGCCCGCAAGGTTTCGGAGACGGAGAGGACGTCGGTATATGCGGTGGACGTCTTCTCGGGCGACCGCCGGGTCGCCTCGTTTGAGGGGATCGGGTTCAAGACCGGGGCCGTCCCGGAGCGGGGGTGGGGGGCAGGTCCTGGTGCGTGAGGAGGACCGCCCATACCGCCCACGGCCTTCGCGGCAACGTTGCACGTGAACGTTTTTGATGCGACGGTCACCTACACAACCCTGCAGTGCCCGCCCCCGTGTTTCGCGAAGTACTGCTGGTGGTACTCCTCGGCCCGCCAGAACGTCCCCGCGGGCTCGATCGCGGTGACGATGGGGCGCCTGAACCTTCCCGATCGTTCCACCGCCGCTTTCGACGCCCGTGCCGCCGCCTCCTGCTCCGGGGTATGGTAGAAGATCACCGACCGGTACTGCGTCCCGATATCGGGCCCCTGCCGGTTCAGCGTGGTCGGGTCGTGGGCGCTCCAGAAGGCGTTGAGGAGGTCGCGGTACGAAACCTCTCCGGGGTCGTAGGTCACCTGCACGACCTCGGCGTGCCCGGTCTTCCCGGTGCAGACCTCAGGGTAGGTCGGGTTCTCGAGGGTGCCCCCCATGAATCCCACCGCCGTATCCACGACGCCGTGGACCTCCCGAAACGTCTCCTCGACGCCCCAGAAACACCCCGCGCCGAACGTAGCTTTCTCGATCATCTTCTCGGGTGCCATGATATCCCCGGTATTCGGCCGGTCTTTCCGAAAAATGTATCGATACCCCGACTCCCCGGAGGGCATACCCTTATCTTTATCCGGTGCCACCTACTCCCATGGTCTTTGAGTCAGACGCCGTGGAGACGGTAGCCCGGCTGATGGCGCTCTCTGCGCGCACCGCTCCGAAAGCACGGGGGATCGACGTGATCCGGACGATGATCGTCACCGGGGATGACCGGAGCGCGCTTGCCGGGGCGATGCGGGAGTATGGTGAACGGCATAACGCCGGGTTCTTCATCCGGGATGCGGGCAACGTCGAGGCAAGCGACGCCTGCCTCCTCATCGGCTCGCTCCTCGCCGACGCCGTGGGCCTCGACTGCGGTGGGTGCGGGTATCCCACCTGTGCGGAGATGCTCGAGGCGCAGGGGAGGCCTCTCCCGCAGGCAACCCCGTTCCGCGGCCCGAATTGTGTCGTCAGGATGGCGGACATCGGGATCGCGGTCGGCTCGGCGGTAAAGACCGCGAGCATCCACAACGTCGACAACCGGGTCATGTACTCGGTCGGCGTCGGCGCGCTCTCGCTTGGGTGGCTCGAAGGGTGCGGCGTCGCCTACGGCATTCCGCTCCGGGCATCTGGAAAGGATATCTTCTTTGACCGCACACGCTGAAACGAAGTGACAAAATGCCCATCATGAAGATCCGCGGAGGGGATCTCGACCTCGTCGAGTACGAGTTCACCTCCTTCTCCCCCGGCGAGCATATCAGGCCGTGCGGGCTCCAGAAAGAGTACCGGCTCGCGCCGGTTGCCGGCACCGTCGTCGTCCGCGCCCCGGCGAGGATCCACCTCACCGTGCTCGACATGAACCGGTTCTCCCCGGACCACCCCGGCGGGGGCGGGATCGGGTTTGCCATCGGGGTCTACTGTACCGCTGAGGTCGAGTGTACGCCGTCAGGGCTCTCGATCGACTACTCCCGCGAACCGATCCTCCGGCACTTTGTGGAGGCGTTCCGGCAGGTCGTCGGCTACACGGGCGGATTCCGGATCCGGGCGCGCGACCACCAGTACGAGCACGTGGGGCTCGGGTCCACGAGCACCATCCTGATTGCGGTCGCAAACGCTCTCAATACCGCCGTGGGCTCGCCGCTGACCCCCGACGAGCTCCGCCTGCTCCTCGGCAACAACTTCGTCGAGGAGACGGAGGCCGGGAACGTCGCGTTCGGGTTCGAGACCGGCGTCGGCCCCGCCGCGAGCACCTACGGCGGGATGGCGGTGATGGGCGACGATCTCGCGCTCGTCTACCGGCACCCCTTCGGGACGGGGAAACAGGTCTACATCGTCATACCGTCCTCCGGCGTCTCGTCGGCGGGGGAGAAGGAGTTTGACCTCCTGATGAACAAGGCCCGGACCCTCGATTACCGCGACCGCGCGCTGAAGTCCTATCTCATCCTGATGGACCTCATCCCGGCGCTGGAGCGCGGGGACCTTGCAACAGTCGGCGACGTCGTCTGGGAGATCGAGTTCCGGGGCTCGAAACGCGCCGAGGTGGAGCATCACGGCTTTGAGATCTACCGTTATATGGCGGCGCTCCGGGATGCCGGGCTCGAGTTCGTCGGCATGAGCTCGGTCGGCCCCTCCATCGCGGTCATCACCGGCCGGCCGGAGGAGGAGGTGGCAGAGATCCTCGCAAAGGCAGGGCTCCGGATCGCGATCGCGACGACGGTGGATAACGAGGGGTTGAAGATCCGGGTGGAAGAGCGGGCATAGGGCGGCTACCCGGCCTCAAAATCTCATTTTTATTCCGGCAAAATATGTCACCGAGAGGTTCAATTATTCGTTTACGTCCCGTCGCGCCTCGCACTGAGGATAACGACTACAATCCCGATGATGAAGGCAACCACCCCGGTTGCTGCCCAGAACAGTGATCTGCCCACGATTGGTTCGCAATTCGCGACACAGAGTATCGGACGCATCTGAATAAGTGCTGCGCCTTGTAGGAGCCAGAGCAGACCAAGGAGTGCAATAAAGGCGCCGACGAGCACGCCCACAACCTGTATTGGTTTCATTCCTAATCCGTTGCTGTGGATTATTTTATATTAAAATTACGAACATCACAGACAGATGCCGGAGAACATGTGATGCCGCGATCGTCATAGGGGGCTTATACCCATACCGTATCGAAATCCTTTGCGCAAACTCGCTCCCGGTAGACGGATGGGCACCTATATGGGCACATCGCTCAACAGCCACCGTCTTCCCGGCATTGCAGATTTTATAGAAATCATCTTATAATACATGCCGGATACTGACTTCTGGTAATGCATATGGAACTGAGGGCGCAATTTACAGATGACGAATGGAGGAACCTCGTCAGTTTACCGTACGCGATCTCAATGGCGGTTATTGTCGCTGCACCATCGGTCCTGGGTGCGTGGGGCGAAATGAAAGCCATGATACAGGAACCCACACACCTGGCAGCCGCAAGCGGCAGTGCTCTGGTCGGCCTCATATCGGCCGAGATGCAATCAAAGGGAAAGGAGTTGATTAAAGAGCAACAGGACCTGATGAAGCACGACCAGACGGGCTACAGGAATACAACCATCAAGGCGGCAAAATCTGCTTCCTCAACCCTGTCCAGGGTATCTCCCGACGAGGCAATGGCTTACAAAAAGTGGTCGCTGGCGATAGGCCGGAAGGTTGCCGAAGCAGCAAAGGAGCATGGCGTTGCTATTAGTGAGCCGGAAGAGGCGGTCCTCGGCGAGATCTCCGACGCTTTCGGCATCAGTGCAGAGATCGCCGCTTAAGGAGGGAGAACTGAAGCGCTCTTTTCATTTTTCCGTTCGATCTCGTAATCGCCGGACGGTTCATGCATTTTATCCTCTGATTATCCCGGGCCTATGAGGGGTAATGGCGTTGCGGAACCGCCACCCACCCCATGCACCTGAAACCTACCCGGGAAGAAGTTGAACGGCCGGATCTGCTCCTTCCGTTTTACCTACTCTCAGAGCCTTGAGCCGATGGAGCACGTTCAGATGCTGTTCTTCCGGTAGTCGTACTCCCCGCTCGCGATCCGCTCCATCACAATCTCCCCTACGGCCCCAAGCCGGTTCCCGGGGAAGTACCCCGAAGAGATGCTCGTCCCCCCGGTCGAGGAGAGGAGATGCACCCTCGCCCTCGCGACCCCGAAGAGCCGGGCGACCGGGCCCTGCGTGACCCGGACCATCTGGACCTTGTCGTAGTTCATCACGACGGTCTCGCGGTCGACGGCGCCGTTCACGAAGGTGAAGAGGTCGCGTCCGGTATCGAACTCCGTGATCCGGCAGGAGACCCGCGTCGCGTAGAAGATCGCGAGGACAGCGAGGGCCGTCGCGAGGGGGAGCACCCAGGGGAGGACGACCCCGGCGGCCCCGGCCAGGGCTGAAGCCTCGCGGTAGACGTAGATCAACGGGTAGGTCATCGCCAGGACGAGCGCGAGCGACGCTATCGTGGCCCGGACCAGAAGGACGCCCCTTGCACCCGCCGGCTGCTTTTCCGGGTTCCGATCGTAGACAAACTCCGGCACCAGCTCGCGGAGAAGCTTCTGCTGCGTCGCATCGTCCTTTAAGAGGCAGAGGACGGGGTGGAGACTCTCCCCGGTCCCGGACGCGAGCCCTACAACCTCGGCCTCGATGCACGACCGGCGCAGGGAGCCGGGCCGCAAGCGTGCTCTTCACGCGGACAGCGTTGACCCGTGAGACCTTGAACGATGTTTTATAGGTTCTGAAGAAGCCGTGCTCCAGGTAGATCGTCTCCCCCCGGCGGTAGACCCTGTAGTTGTAGTAGCGGAAGATGAGCGAGACCGCCGGCGCTACCTGGAGGGCGACGAAGCTCAGCAACGAGACGAGCGCTCTGCCGTCCCCCCGAATCCCGTGCCCGCAGAGGTGTAGAGTTCAAAAATCGAGTAGGCGAGAAAGACGGAGCCGAGGAGTGTCTGGTATGTCGAAACGCTGAAGAGGCCGTGGACGATCACGTCCGCCGGGGAAAACGAGACGAGAGACTCCGCCGGCTCGTCCTCGTCCGGCAAGACCTCCCGGTCGCAGCGGCGCTCCAGGATTGCGGACCGCAGTTCGTCCGCCATATCCTCGCGGAACGTCAGGACCGCCTCCGGGACAGTCGCGCTGCTGCCCGAGTTGATGTTGATCTGCAACTTCGATGTCCCGAAGAGCCTGTTTACGATGCCACGGTTCACATTGACCGATGCGATCTTCGCGTAGGGGAGGGTCTTCTTCATCTTGAAGAGGGTGTCCCGCTCCACCACGATCTCCGTCTCGCCGAACCGGATGATCGTCAGCTTCCACTGCCGGTAGTTGAAGAGCAGCAGCGCGACGACGGCGGCCGCAAGCACGCCCGCCACTGCCGTCGTCTCGAACCGCATAACGAGGAGCGCGACGAGGACTACGACGGAGAGCGAGTTCTCGACGATGACGCTCGGGTGGCACCTCACCCTCTCGCCGGGCGCGGTCATCTCAGTCCCCTGCATCAGTCACCCGTGGGCTCCGTTGCCGGCACCCCCGGCCCCGGCACGCGCTCCTTGAGAGGATCCGGCGCCGGTGCAGATCGATCTCTGTAGGACGTACGCTCTTAAAAAGTGATATTTTTACCAGAGCAAAGAGGGCGTGCGCCGTGCAATTAAGTTATATTTAAATAAACATGCACACGATTTTCATGGTATGAAACCAGTTGTCATATTACTAGCACTGTTAGTTGGCTTTCTGTTGGTCTGTGGGTGTACTCTAAATGGCGGTACCGTTAACACCTCTGAAACCCCCCAGCCGACGGTGCAACAGCCCACTGCAGTTTCGCAACCATCACCGTCAAATGCGCCGAAATACCAGGCAGGGGATATTATCGATGATACTCCTAGAAACGACGGCCCTTGCTGGCTAGTTCTCTCATATGATCCAGAAACAGACATGTATGAGACGGCTGTTATTTTTAAGCACGATGACGGTTCATGGGGATATCTGCTGGACGAAGATACCGATTGGGATGAAAGAAAGTTCATCGACACAGAGTACCCTGCGTATATCGCTCACGTCGAACTGTCTGATGTAACAATCGGATCCTCCATATGAGCCAGAGACGGATGAGTGCGAAAAAGATGTTATTTTTAAGCACGAATCATTTTTTTTCTGCCGCCTGCCAATGCGCTGAGGTTCAGAAAGACGGTTGAGAGTCGTCCTGCCCCTCTCCAGGTTCGCGGCCTGTATCAACCCCGCGTCCGTGGTCCCACCCCCGGACAAACTCCCACTGGAGGACCGGGAGGTTGAACGTCGTTGAGCCAGACCGTGATATCCCGCAGCTGGTGGATGAGCTGCCGGATATAGTTCGGGGAGTAGTCAGACGACAAGGGCAAAATGGTTCATACACGAAAATATGGTTGAGAGTATATTGTTGTAATGACCGATTAGAAGTCGGTCATAATCCTGAACTGGTCGATCTCTTCGGTGCTCAGTTCCTCGAGGAACTCCTCCGCCGCGTGCTGGATATTCTTGCTCGCGGTGATGGCCCGGCCGACGACCAGGATATCCGCGCCCGCCTTGATCGCATCCTTCACGACGTGCTGCCGGATGCCGCCCGCCGTCGCGACGAGCAGCCGCTCGCCGCCCGCCTTCTTGATCGCCGGGATGTCGCCCCAGGCGTGTGCAGTATCCTCGACGTCGATGCCCCGGTGGAGTTCCACGACGTCCGGTTTCACCTTGAGCTGCTCGACGACGGCGCGGGGGTCCTCGACGTTGAGCATATCGACGACCGTGTAGATGCCCGTCTTCCGGGTGTCCTCGATCGCCTTCTCGATCGTCGAGAGGGGGGCAAGGCCCGAGATCACGACGGCGTCGGCGCCGGCGTCGGCGGTCATCCGGGCCTCGAGGTTCCCGGTGTCGAGGGTCTTTAAGTCAGCCACGATGAACGCGTTCGGCCGGATCTCGCGGATCTCGGATATGATCGAGAGCCCGAACTTCTTGATCAGCGGCGTCCCGGCCTCGATGATCAGGTGATCGTTCTGGGGCAGCGACTCAAGGACCCTCCTCATATGGTTCTTGTCCACGAGGTCCATCGCGACCTGAAGATACGGCGGGTCCCAGAGGCGCTGGACCTTGAACCCCATGACCGCGTGGGCGGCCCGGTCCTTCTCGTGCAGGAGCGTCCCGACGTCGGGGAACCGGTCGAGAGCCCGGCGGAGCGCGAGTTTCATCGCGCCGTAGTTGAACCGGTAGATCTTGTTGTAGTCCTGTGCGGTGGGGTGGACGAAGACGCTCGCCATAATGACGGTGTCCTCGATATCGATCCCCTCAAAGACGCCCTCCTCGACCGAGTCGGCGACGGCCTTCGCCACCGCTGCCTGTACGGGCCCGAACATCTGGTTCACCTGGTACTCCTTCTTTAAGGTGACCTTCGGGATGACGAGCGTCGAGGGCTTCGTCGGCAGGTTCGGCCTGATGACCGCAAGGAGCGGGGTGTGGCCCCTCGAGAGCTGCGAGATCGAGTTCGCAAACGCCTGCCCTACCGCGCCCTCTTTATTTCCCATTACCAGATCGATATGCGCAAGTTCTGCGCCGTCTCCAACCAATGCTTCACCGATGAGATACATACCAATGCCCTCAGATAGTGCACAAATATTGGTGAGACATCTATTAAAGATCACCCGGGCCGCCCCGTAAAACCGTTCGCGATACAGGTTTTTTTGAGGAGAACCGGCAATCAGGGAGGGTTTATGCCCGGGGCGAGGTCCGGCGCCGCGGGCGGATGCCCTGTGTCCGGATACGGGGACTCCGGCCACGAAGGGTCCCCCCGGACGAAGAAAGGTATTTTCCGGCCCGGGAGCATGGTCCCCCTCAATGTCGGAACTCTTCGCCCTCCAGACGCCTCTCGCGGAGCTCATCCTCAGGGCGGCCGTGATCTACTTCTTTCTCCTGATCGTCATGCGGATCATCGGCAGGCACGAGTTCGGCCAGCTGACCCCATTCAACCTCGTCCTCCTGCTCATCATATCGGAGAGCATCTCCCAGGCAATCAACGCGGGCGACAACTCGCTTCTTGCAGGGCTCATCAGTGCATCGACGCTTCTCGGCCTGAACGTGATCATCTCCGTCGCGCAGTACAAGAACGGGCAGATCCGCGGTATCGTCTCTCCCGGCGCGCTCAAGGTGATCGAGGATGGCAGGATCATCGAAAAGAGCCTCCGGCGGGAACTGATGACCCACGACGACCTCGCTGAGCGGCTCCGCGCAAAGGGTATCGCCGGGGTCCAGCAGGTCCGGGTGGCCTACATCGAGAACGACGTCGATATATCGGCGCTCACCTGCCCCGAGAGCGACCGGCACCAGGTCCGCCGGGCCTCGGCCGCCAAGAAGAGGCAAAGAGGGAATGAACGGCGGCCGGGGTGCAGAGACGCGGAGAAAGGGTGCGCGGGCTCCTGCGAAGTCAGTGCAGCAACCGGTGAACTCTCCTTTGCGTCTTTTCGCGCCTCCAGAGCCTCGCGCGTTGCTGCGAAGCTCGCGAAGGGGAGTGGGGGGCACCCGAACTGATACTTGCAGGAACAGGGCCGCTATGCTATCAGCGACGGTAGCGCAACCCGATCAATCAACCAGGAGATCTGCAGATTTCAGCCCCCGGAGCGGGCCGACAGAGATACCCGGCGGTATCCGGGAGGAGTCATAAGAATGTGGGGTCGGTGAGATTTGAACTCACGATCGACGGGTCTCTCCGACATGCATCAGTGCTCCAACGGGTCATCATCCGTCAATCAGAAGACCCATTGTTCATCACGTGCAAAGACCGCTGGAGCCCGTCGCCATTCCGGGCTTGGCCACGACCCCGCTCTCTATACAGTTGACGCCATGCAGTATAAGGGTTGCGCTGGAAGAAACCAGTAACGATATAACCGTACCGCCGCCCATTTATATAGAATGGTTGAGGGCAGTTACGCGTGTGGAAACTCGCAAAAACCCCTGATCGGCATCACCATCGGTGAGATGCTGAACCGAATTGCAGCGGCGCACCCGGATAGCGACGCACTCATCTCAGTCCACCAGAATATACGGTGGACGTATGCTGAGTTTCTCGAGCGCGTCAACACCCTTGCGCGCGCCCTCATGGCGCTCGACGTGGAGCGCGGGGACCGGGTCGCCATATGGGCGCTGAACTATGCGGAATGGATACTCGTCCAGTTCGCCACCGCGAAGATCGGCGCCATCATGGTGAACATCAACCCGGCATACCGAACCTACGAGTTCGAGTACGCCATGAAGCAGTCCGAGGTGCAGACGCTCCTCCTCCAGGGCCGGTTCAAGACGTCCGATTATGTCGGCATGTTCTACGAGTCCTGCCCCGAGGCGTTCGAGGCGAAGCCGGGCCGGATCAACAGCGACAAATTCCCGTTCCTAAAGAACGTCGTCTTCCTTGGCGATATCCCCTACAACGGCATGTACACCTGGGACGACCTCCTCGCGAAGGCCGCGCTCATCAGCCCCGACGAGCTCCGGGAGCGGGAAGAGTCGCTCGACTTCGACGACGCGGTCAACATCCAGTACACCAGCGGGACCACCGGCTTCCCGAAAGGGGTTGTCCTGACCCACCACAACATCTTAAACAACGGGTTCATCATCGGCGAGGGGATGAAGTTCACCCACGAGGACCGGCTCTGCATCCCGGTGCCCTTCTACCACTGTTTCGGCATGGTCCTCTCCAACATGGCCTGCGTCACCCACGGCGCCGCGATGGTCCTGCCCTCACCGGTCTTCAACGCCGAAGCGGTCCTCACCGCGGTACAGGAGGAGCGGTGCACGGCGCTCCACGGTGTGCCGACCATGTTCATCGCCGAACTCTCTCACCCGGACTTCCCGAAATACCGGCTGGACTCGCTCCGGACCGGTATCATGGCCGGGTCGCCCTGCCCGACCGAGGTGATGCGGGAGGTCAACCAGAAGATGAACATGTCCGAGATCGTGATCGTCTACGGGCAGACGGAGACCTCCCCCGGCGTCACGATGACCACGACCGCCGACCCCCTGGAACGCCGCGTCTCCACCGTCGGGAGACCGTTCCCCCACACTGAGATCAAGATCGTCGACCCGCACACGAAACGGGTCCTCCCCCGCGGGGAGACCGGCGAGATCTGCGCCCGGGGTTACTGCGTGATGCGGTGCTACTACAACAACCCGAACGCCACCCGCGCGACGATCGACGAGAACGGCTGGAACCATACCGGGGACCTCGGGGTGATGGACGAGGAGGACTACGTCAAGATCGTCGGCCGCTTGAAGGATATGGTGATCCGGGGCGGCGAGAACATCTACCCGCGCGAGATCGAGGAGTTCCTCCACAATCACCCGTTGATCGCCGACGTCTACGTGATCGGTGTCCCGGACAGGAAGTACGGGGAAGAGCTGATGGCCTGGATCAAGACGGAGAACGGGGCAAGTCTCACCGAGGCGGAGGTGAAGGAGTTCTGCCGCGGCCGGATCGCGCACTTCAAGATACCGCGGTATGTCAAGTTTGTCGACGATTTCCCGATGACGGTCTCGGGGAAGGTCATGAAGTTCAAGATGCGCGAGGCGGCGATCGAGGAGCTCGGCCTCGAGTGTGAGTCTCAGATCGAGACCGCATAAGTTTCTTTTTTTGCCCCGGGCGGGCCTGCCGGGGGCGATGGTGGCCGCCCGGGCCCGATTCGGGATGAGTTGCCGCGTGCAGGCCCCGCCTTCGCCCCGGGAACTGCCCTGCCGTGAGATTGATAAATTCATTTTTATACTATGACCGTAATCTTTCGCCCGGGGGAGAATGATGGAACACAGATTCCTGTGTCTTGTGTGCATCCTCATGGTGGCGCTCACGACGGGCGTGAGCGGGGCACCGGTGGTGAATCCCGCGGTGCAGGTGACGACAGACCGGAGTGACCAGATCACCCCGGCCATCGACGGCGACTGGCTCGTCTGGGTCGACGGGCGGCACGGCGGCGCTGATATCTACCTCTATGATTTCGCCGCCGGCAAGGAGACCCGGATCACCAATGGGACCGCTGTCGCGCTCTGGCCGGATATCTCGGGGAGCCGGATCGTCTGGCAAGATAACCGGTTGGGCGACCCTGAGATCTGGCTGTACGATGCGGCGGCAGGCAACGAGACCCGGATCACGAACGAGACCGGCGGCCAGGTCATGCCGGCGATCGACGGCGACCGGGTCGTCTGGCTTGACAGGAGAGCCGGGAACGCGGGCGGCGTCTACGCCATGAACCTGACGACCCGGGCGACGGTGCGGGTCTCTGCCGGCCCGGTGGAGGGGGATCCCCTGATCGTCTCGCCCGACGTCTCGGGGGGGACGATCGTCTGGGCGGACGGGCGCGGCGGGAACTACACGGTCTTTGTCAGCCGGGAGGGGGGAGAGCCCGTGCCGCTTGCAAACGGCAGCGCGCTGCAGGGGTTCCCGGCGGTCTCCGGCGACCGGGTCGTCTGGTCGGAGGTCCATAACGGGTCAGCATCGGTTGTCGTCCACAACCTTGCCACGGGCGAGGAGGAGCGGGTCAGCGCCGGGCCGCCGGGGGTAGCCGCCTACCCTGACATCTCCGGAAACCTGGTCGTCTGGCAGAACGTCACGGGCCGGGATACCGACGACGTCTACCTGCTCGACCTTGCCGCCGGTGAGACACGGCGGATCACCGGCGACAACGCATCGCAGTACCTCCCGCGGGTATCAGGCAACCGGGTTGTCTGGATGGGTAACCGGTCAGGGGACTGGGATATCTATCTTCTCACCCTCGGAAACGCAAGTCGGTACACCTTCGGTATGGGCGATAACGGGCAGAACGTCACCGTCCCGGTGAAGAGCGAGGTTGTCATCAGCCTTGCCGAGAACCCGACCACCGGCTACACCTGGAACGCAACGGTATCGCCGGGGCTCACCGTCACCGCCGACCGCTACGCGCAGAACATGACAGCGGAGGGGATGCTCGGCGCCGGCGGTCTCCACACCTGGACGCTCGTGCCTGAAAAGTCCGGGATATTCACGTTCTCGGCGGTCTACCGGCGGCCCTGGGAGAACCTGACCGGGGCCGAAGAGCGGTTTGATCTCACTATAACAGCCGTGAACGGAGCAGGGTGAGGAAAAAGAGGCTCCGGCGTCCGGGGGTTTCGGGGGATCGCGCTACTTGCCGGGCTGATGGAGGCATGGAAGCCCCGGGGGCCTTGGTCTGCGGCATAACCGGGCCGGTTCATGGTGCGGCATACCGTTAATGCTATGGAGGAGTTCAGCCGGAAAAAATGGTATGCCTGATCGAGGCCATCCCGGCACACCCCTCCCGGTCGCGAGAGAGCGACACCCCGAGGCCAGCTCCCTGCTGCATTACGTGAGAACCCTCCGGGCCGTGTTGTTCCTCGATCGTCTGATGCTTTTCACGATCTCATCCATAACTGAAACTTCCGGGATCAAATGTATGCGCATACCACTCTCCAAACCGATCCATCTGGCTGCCCTGCCAGTTGACTGCCTGTTTATACCCTGCAAGGTGCTGGCTGTCAGAGTATTCCGACCCGCGGAGTATCGTGAGTATCGGCGCTTCACCCAGATACGGTGAATCTACAACGACGTACCATTCAGCAGGATTGCGCACCTGCACCACGTAGCCCCAGCTGGTCACCCCCCGGGCACTTAACTCCGGGTAGTAGGAGAAACCAGAACCCAGCATATAGTTTGAGTAATCCCCGGGTCCCATCGTGTAGATGTTCACCGGAACAGATGAACTTACGGCGACGTATACCTCGTCACCGGAAAGAAGGAATAGTGCAGGGGGCAGCGTCCCCGGCATGACCATGCCGTTGTAGATCTGTGTGACATAGGCATGCTGGTATACAAACGGAGAGGGGTATGAGAATGGAGAGGGTTGCTGTTGTTGTACCGGTCCGAATGGCAGGTACGCCATCGCACCGGGTACAAGGCTGATGAGGAGGATTAACCCGAGCATATAGACTTTTCTCATCCGGATCGTCTCCAGGAACTTCGGTTCCCTACGACATCTTGCCATACGGCGCACCCGCAACCCTGCCTGATGACCATATATACTTTTGTCAGGCCGGGACACAAGCCCCGTGACTGCCACAAATTGGAGTTGTTTTCTCCTGGTGTTTATGGGCAGCTGCCCCGTTTTTCTGATTGCGTCCCTGCCTGCTGTATGAACATGGCCGCCCTGGGATTTTCATCGGGTATGCCTGTGGCCGCACGACCATGTGGTTTTGCTGGAATCGCCTGACCACCTGGGAGGGGGTAGTAAGCGCCGGCAGAGCCTATACGGTTGATTGTGCCCGGAGATCCAGGTCATGGCTGTCTCCGGGCGGCCCTGGGAGAACCTGACCGGGGCTGAAGAGCGGTTTAACCTCACCATAACGACGGGAGACCGGGCGGGGTGATGCCTCACCCGGTGCGGCCCGGCCCCGGGCTACCTATATATAGTGGGGTCGCTATCGGGCTGCAGCGTGGGGGTGGTGGGTCAGGATGCGCACCCCGTTGAGGGTCCTTCCCCGCTGTATCTGCCCTGTTCACCGATATTCCCGGGGGTGCGCAGCGCCCCTCCACCGGCCATACCACCGACTTCACCATTCTACGCCGTAAGGGGAACCTGGACGCATACGCCCTCATGCCGGAGCCTCGCCCCCGCACGAGGGCCGGCGAGGTTTGTACGTTATCAGGAGGTATCAGTATGAAACGGTTCATACGTATAACGGCAGTTGCTGCTGTTCTGGTCATCGCCGTTCTGCTTGTCGCAGGCGTGGCCTCAGCGCAACTCTTCCCGCCGGGTCCGGGACCGACCCAGACCATACCGGGTCCGGGACCGACCCAGACCATACCGGGTCCGGGACCGGGTCCGTCCGGGGCGACGGCGATCACAAGCGGGCCGGGGGATAAGGGGTTCCCTGCAATCTCGGGCAACACCATTGTCTGGCTTGACAACAGCACCATGTCGGTGCAGGTCTACGATGCTGCATCCGGGCGGAGCATGACGGTCTCGGGGAACAACACCTATGCGGTGGTGTCCATGCGACAGGTGGATGTTTCAGGAAACTACGTCGTCTGGACCGGCGTGAGCGCCGCGACGATGTCGTCCGAGATCTACCTCTACGATACTGCGAGGGGTTCGGTGACTCCGCTCACGAACGATCAGGCCTACCAGATGTCGCCGTCCATATCGGGAGACACCATCTGCTGGAACGAGATCGACATGGCGACCGGGAAAGGCAAGGTCTACGTGTATGGTATCGCTGCCCGGCAGGGCGGTTCGCTGGTCAGTGAGAATGCGTCGGGCGAGTCTGCGCCCAACCAGCTCTTCCCGGCCGTCGGCGGGGATACCCTCGCCTGGTTCGACGACGGCGGGAATGTGAGCGGCCACCTTGACCTCACCTGGCTCTCCCTGTCCACCGGGGATTCGGTGACGTTTGAGTCGTCAAGCAACCCGGTCAGCCCCCCCGCGGTTTCAAGCGATGGGAGACTGATCGCCTGGGTCGCTGAGAAGAACGGGACGCCCCTCCTGTTCATGGCGGATACCGTTGCACTCAAGGTAGGACGGGTCACCGATACCGGGGCCATGCCGGCCAATCCCGCCGTCGACGGCAACTATATCGTCTGGACCGACTACCGGAACGGGAACGGCGATATCTATCTCTTCGATGTCCGGAGCGGACAGGAGAGGCAGATCACGTCCGATAGCGCCGAACAGATGTTCCCGGATATATCCAGCGGCAGGATAGTCTGGATGGGCAACAACGAAGGGGCCTGGAACATCTACTCTGCCAGCGTCGGCGGGGGAGCGCAACCGACGATGATGCCGACCTACGCACCGACGGGATACCCCACCTATGCACCGACGGGATATCCAACTTACGCACCGACCGGGTATCCGACCTATGCACCGACGGGATACCCCACTTACGGGCCGCGCTACTCCGGCCTGGTCGGGGGTGCGGGGAATGCGTCGCCCGTGATCGAGATGAACTCCAGCGCCTTTGCGAACGGCACATCGATCCCCATCCAGTATACGTGTGACGGAGACAACGTATCGCCCCCGCTCTCCTGGAGCGGTGTGCCTGAGGAGACGGAGAGCCTTGCCCTGATCGTGGACGACCCCGACGCGCCGGGAGGGAACTTCACCCACTGGGTCATCTACAACATCTCCCCGGAAGAGAGCGGCCTTGCGGAAGGGCTGCCCCGTGAGCGGGACCTCCCCGGGGGCATGCACCAGGGGAAGAACAGTTTCGGCACCATTGGCTACGGCGGGCCGTGCCCTCCCCCGGGTCCGGCGCACCACTACATCTTCCACCTCTATGCCCTCAACGGGACGCCGGACCTTCCGGCAACCGTCGACCGGGCGGTCCTTGAGGCGGAGATGCAGGACTACATCATCGGGGAAGGAGTGCTCGTAGGGACCTACGGCCGCTGACCGCCGCTACCGGCCTCAAGGCCGGTATGGGGACCATATACGCCGGGAAGAGGGGCTACCCGGGGGAACCCCTGCAGCCCCTCTCGATCGGGAGGGGGCCAGGCGGCCTTCCTCCCCGGAAATCCCGGCAGGAGAGGTTCAGGAGGCCTCGCGAGCCCGCCCGACCAGCGCCCGGGCCGCCGCAGCGGCCCCCCGGACGATCTCCTCCTCGCCCGGCACCGTCCGCTCGTGCATCAGGACCCGGCCCTGGCAGAGGACGGTCATGACCGCGCCGCCGTTGCAGGCGTAGACGAGGTTTGAGTCGGCGTGATGGAGGGGGGTGTTGCAGGCCGCCCGGGCGTCGAGGAGGACGATGTCGGCCGGCGCGCCCGCGGTCAGGGTCCCGGGACCGGTGCCGAGCGCCCGGGCGCCTGCCGCGGTCGCCATCGCGACCGCCTCGCCTGCGGGGAGCAGGGTCGGCGAGTTCCAGGCGAACTTCTGCAGGAGGGCGGCGAACTTCATCTCCTCCAGAAGATCGAGGTTGTTGTTCGAGGCGCAGCCGTCGGTCCCGAGGCAGACGTTCGCCCCGTACTGCTTCAGCCAGCGGTAGGGCATGGCCCGGTTGACGGCGAGCTTCATGTTGCTTGCCGGGTTGTGGGAAGCAGAGACGCCCCGTTCGCCGAGGAGCCGGCACTCGGCCTCGTCGAGCCAGCAGCAGTGCGCGGCGACGGTCCGGGGGGTGAGGCACCCGCACTCGTCGAGGAGGACCGCCGGGCGTTTGCCGAACTCTGCGACGCAGTCGACGACCTCTTTCTCGGTCTCGGAGAGATGGACGTGGATGCCGATCCCCTGCTCTTCTGCGAAGGTGGCGCACCAGCGGAGGCCTTCGGGGGAGACGGTGTAGACCGAGTGGGGGCCGACGGCCGCCCTGATCCGCGGGTTGTCGAGGGATTTCACGTGGGCGACGAGGGCTTCCGTCGCTCTTATCTCGGCCTCCCGCTTCTCCTCCATCCCGAGGTCGATGAACCCGTAGGCGAGGGTCGCCCGGAGACCCATATCGTCGACCGCCTGCGCCGCCCGGTCCATGAAGAAGTACATGTCGTTGAACGCGACCGTGCCGCTCTTGATCATCTCAAGGCAGGCGAGTTTCGTGCCGGCGTAGACATCGTCGCCGGAGAGGTGGGCTTCGAGCGGCCAGATCTTCTGCGAGAGCCATTCCTGCAGCGGCATGTCGTCCCCGTAGCCCCGGAGCAGGGTCATCGCAGCGTGGGTGTGGGTGTTGACCAGGCCCGGGACGGCAAGCCGGTCGGAACCGTCGATGACGACATCGGCGTCATACTCGCGCCGGATGCCCTCCCCGATCCCCGCAATCGTCCCTGTCTCGTCGATAGCGATGTCCACAGTCGATCCGTTGATGGTGGCCCCGGCGATCAGCACCGAGCCCCGGGCGGTGAATATGTCGTTCATGCAAGACGCTCCACAATACTCTCTAGAATCTTCTCGGTCCTCCGGCAGTTCGCCCGGGAGGTCTCAAGGATATGTTCGTAGGTCAGGGTCTCTTCCCCAAGGCCGTTCGCGTAGTTGTCCACGGTGCATATGGCGGCAAACCGCATCCCGAGCTCGAGGGCGAGCGTCGCCTCGCTCGCGACTGTCATGCCGACGATGTCTGCGACGTGCGCGAGCGCTTTGACCTCGGCGACCGTCTCGATCCGCGGTCCCCGGGTCTGGGCATAGACGCCGCCCATCCGGGCCTCCGGCACCAGTTCCCCAAGAATGCGGACGAGGTCCGCGTCCAGTTCGGGCCGTATGTGGTCGATGGTGCACTCGTGGACGGACGGTATGTCGGTGACGCTGAGGTAGTCGGTGGGGATGACGATCGAGCCCGGCGGGATCCCGGGTTTCAGGGAGCCGGCGGAGCCGAACGCGACGATCGTATCCACCCCGAGGATGGCGAGCGCGGCGAGGCACGCCCGGTAGTTGATGCGGTGCGGGGGGAGGTTGTGCTGGTGGCGCAGGAGGAGCGCGAAGGCTCCGGTGTGGACCTCGGCCTTCCCGTAGGGCGTGGCGACGGTCTTCTTCTCGAGCGGCGGGAGGTCGGCAAAGAGGAGGCTTGTGCCCCCGATGATCCCGAGCACTATACGCACCCCGCCCGGCGGTGCACGCCCTCCCGGCGGGCCGGGGGGGCCGTAGCGGCATACGCTCGTCCGTGTGACATGCTGTGTAGAGGGTTGGTGTCCGACCGGAAAATTCCATCTATATGATGCTGCAGGATCGGTTCGTAAGGGTTTACACCTCCGGCGACAACCGGAATGGTCATGGGCAGGTTTGAGATTGTCGGGGAGGACGCCATCCGGGACGGGCGGTGCACGGATATCTACTTCCGGCGCGTCGTGGATGTCATGGAGAAGGACGGCGTCAACCCTCGTGTCACGATGGAGGTGACGGCGGCAGGGCTCCCGGACCCGTGGGGGGTCTTCTGCGGCCTTGACGACGTTGTCCGATTGCTGGAAGGTGTCCCGGTGGACGTGGACGCGATGCCGGAGGGATCGGTCTTCTCCGCGAACGAGCCGGTCCTCCGGGTGTCGGGGCGCTACCGGGACTTTGCGGTCTACGAGACGGCGATCCTCGGGTTCCTCTGCCACGCATCGGGGGTGGCGTCCGCGGCCGCCCACATCAAATTGGTCGCGCGGGACCGCCCGGTCTTCTCCTTCGGCTCCCGCCGCCAGCACCCGGCGATCGCGGCGATGATCGAGCGGGCGGCCTGGATCGGCGGGGTGGACGCTGCGAGCAACACCTGTGCGCCGGAGGGAATCCCGCTCGCGGGGACGATGCCGCACGCGTTTGTGATGTGCTATCCGCGGCCTGAGGATGCCTGGTGCGCGTTTGCGCGGGGAGCAGGCCCGGAGGTCCCCCGGATCATGCTCGCCGATACCCTCTCTGACGAGAAGGTCGAGGCGGTCAGGGCGGCGGAGTGCGGGGCGACGGCCGTCCGGCTGGACACGCCGCGGTCCCGGCGGGGGGATATGCGGGCGATCGTCGAGGAGGTGCGCTGGGAACTCGACGTCCACGGCTACCCGGACGTGAAGATCTTCCTCTCGGGCGGCCTTTCGCGCGCAGACGTCGTCGCCTACCGGGACGTCGCCGACGCCTTCGGGGTCGGGGGGGCGATTGCAAACGCGCCGGTGATCGACTTCGCGCTGGACATCGTCGAGATCGAAGGACGGCCCTACGCAAAGCGCGGGAAGCGCAGCGGCGTTAAACAGGTCTACGAGACGGCCGGCGGCCGCCGCGTCACGCTCCCCCTCCACGCCCCCGCGCCGGAGGGTGCGGTGCCGCTCCTCTTGCCCTGCATCAGGAAGGGCGCCGTCGTCGCGCGGCCGAACATGCAGGATGCGCGGGAGCGGGTGTTATCCCGGCTTTCGGGTCTTGCTCGCGAGGGATAAGGGAGCGGCCGGCCCCAATCCTTTTTAAGTGATCACGATCAACATTGTAGGGTAACAGGGGCCGATAGATCAGGGGGAGATTGCTTCCTTGGCATGGAAGAGGCCGCGGGTTCAATTCCCGCTCGGTCCATCTTGTTCTTTTGAACGTGTTTGTGAGTTGCATCTTACCGTACCGCAAGGCGCTTCTATCAACTGTTCCAGCACTTCTCTTGCTCCCGGATAACGAGCGCCTCCGCCCCCAGGGTCGCCTGCTGTCGCGGTCCACTGTTATTCTTCCGGTCTCCTGTCCAGGTGCCGCTCGCGTATATACCGGCATAGAGATGGTGCCGGCTCCCCGGGGAGCAGGCCGACCCGAGGAATAACGAATCCGTTATATAACAGATTCGTTATATAACTGATCTATCAGGTGTCGTACATGCTGCCCGTAGGAAGCCCCGCAACAGGAGATGACTTCGTCGACCGCGAGCGCGAGACCGCGTTCATCCTGAACACCATCAAGAACGACCACGTCATGCTCGTCGCACCCCGGCGGTTCGGCAAGACCTCGATCATGCGAAAGATCGAGAGAGACCTTGCAAGCAAACGCCAGTCGTGTGTATTTCTTGAGGTCGAGAGCGTCAACTCGCCGGGGGAGTTCATCACCGATCTCGTCACGGCGCTCGTCGAGTGCGAGGGAGCGAGTGTCAAGGCCCGGATCTCCTCGGCGCTCGGCAAGGCGTTTGCCCTGGTGCAGGAGAATATCGACGAGATCGAGACCCCGGCCTTCAGGGCAAAACTCCGGGGCCGCCTCCGAGCGGAGTTCTCAGACGACTGGCACGAGAAGGCAAAGAAGGTGGACGAGATCTTTGCAGGGCTCACCGGGCCGGTCTGCATCATCCTCGACGAGTTTCCGGTTGCCATACAGAATATGGAGGAGGCCGAGGCGAGGAAGTTCCTGCTGTGGTTCCGGCGGCTGCGGCAGGTCTCGCCCGGGGTGAGGTTCATCGTCGGGGGCTCGGTCAGCATCGACCATGTCGTCTACCATATCGGCGGAACCCCGGTCATAAACGACTTCCGGAGAGTCACCATCGGCGGATTCGGAGAAGGAGTCGCACTCTCCGTCGTCGAACGTGTCTTCCGGGAGGAAGGGTGGGAGTATTCTCCGGAGATCGGGCGAGCGGTTCTCGACTGCGTGGGCGAGCCCTACATCCCCTACTTCATCATGATCGTCCTCTCCGGCCTGAAGGAAGAGGTGGAGATCTCCGGAGGGGCGCCCTCCCCGGCGCTGGTCGAGAGGGTCTACAACAGGAGGATCCTCGGCAGCGAGGGGCGCCACTACTTTGAGCACTACTCGCGCCGTCTCCAGACGACCTACTCCGGGCAGGAAGCGAAGGCTGCCCGCGCCATCCTGAGCAGGGTGAGTCTCGCGGAGTCCCTGCCCGCGGGTATTGCCTACGAGATCTTTCGGCAGAGCACCGGATCGGAGAGCGAGGATGCGTTTCGAGCGCTGCTGGCACAGCTGAACCACGACTTCTACGTCGCCTCGGAAACTCCCGGCGAGTTGCGGTTCTATTCGAAGATGCTCCGGGACTGGTGGAGGATCTATTATGCCGGCACCTGGTAGGTGTTACCGCTACTTCCCCGCGGCCCAGGACAGGGAAACGCTCGAGCACCTTCTTGTCGGCCGGCAGGAACTCCTGGAGAGTTTGTTCAACGAAGCGGATCGGGCATCCGCGAGCAAAACGCCGCGATTCTTCCTCCTGGTCGGGGGCCGGGGCGCCGGGAAGTCTCACCTGATGAGCCTGCTTTATCGGAGGATACGCGACGAACTCTCCGACCGGATGATCCCCGTACATCTTGCAGGGGAGGAGTACTCGATGTTCAGGGCGTCCGACTTCTTTCTCCGGGTGCTCGCGGGGATGGGGGTCGAGACACGGGACGTGACCGCACTCGAGGACGACCTGCTGGTCCGCGAGGCCGCGGTCGAGAGGATCACCGCATCGGCCGGGGAGAGGCAGGTCGTGGTATTCGTCGAGAACATCCACGAGATATTTGGCCAGATGGACAGGCGCGAAGTCCGGGCGCTGCGGTCGGTCTTCCAGCGGACAGATGATCTCTCGGTCATTGCGTCGGCGCCGTCGCTCTTCCCCGGGGTCCTCGACCACGACGAGCCCTTCTACAACTTCTTCCGGGTCTTTCACCTCCGGGAGCTCGACTGCGCCGAATCAAAAGACCTCATGCGGAGGGTCGCGGAGGTCGACGGCGATACCGCCTTCATCGAGAACTTCGGTGACTACGAGCCCGGTATCGAGGCCCTCTGGCACCTCGTCGGCGGCAACCCGGGGCTGGTGGTCCGGCTGTACGAGATCCTCTCGCAGTGCGGGGCAGGCAAGGTGGCGGAGGCCTTCTTCAGGCTGGCGGACGAGCAGACGCCCTACTACCAGGAGGTGTTCCGGAGGCTTCCGGGGCAGCGGCGGCTCATCCTCGATACGATCCTCGCCGCAGAGACCCCGCTCACCCCGAAAGACGTCGCAGAGCGCGCCCGGCTGAACCTCGCGACGGTGAACGCGCAGCTCCGGAGGCTGGAGGCCGAGGGCTACGTCGTCTCGCGCCCGATGAAGAAGAGGACAACCTATGAGGCCCGGGATAGGCTTTTCGGGCTATGGCGGGCGATGCGGATGCAGGCCGGCCGTGACCGGGTGTTTGCCCTCATCAGGTTTCTTGAGGCCTGGCATGAGCAGCCGGTGGCCGTTGATACAACGCACCAGGGGGCATCGGGCGTTATGGAAGGCGTTGCCCTGCCGGACCGGGTCGCGGTCAGGAGGCGGGAGGATGCACTGGCGGCGCTGCAGGAGGCCGGGGGACAGCTCCACGACCCTGACCGGCTAGCGCGGTTCGTGCAGCTCGCGCTCGATCTCGCGCGGGAGGAGCTGCTGGCCGGGAACCGGGCAAACGGCCTCTCGCTGATCCGGGCGGCGTATGCGCACGCGGGCCGCCTGGACCCGGCAACGGCACGGAGGATGACGGCAGGGTTCCTGAAGCGGCTCGCAAGGAAGGGGGAGGTCTCCGCGGTCGGGAGCGCCGTCCGCGAGATCGTTCTGTCCGGGGGCGCCGGGTGGGAAGGGTTCTTGAAGCCGGTCGCGGATGCCGTGGCGATCGTCGAGGCGAAGGATACGAGGCTGTATTATACGAGGCTGCAGCCGGAGGAGCGGGCGGTCGTTGCCGGGATCGTCCGGGT